>JACPYM010000008.1 GCA_016196035.1 Acidobacteriota bacterium
TTCGGTCAGCAGGTTCGATTAGTCTCCTTTACGTGGTCAATCGCCACAACGAGATGATTCAACCTCTGACCTATCTACTCCAGCTACTTTCGCAACTGGAGTTTACCGCCGCACCTCTTACTCATCATGCCGTCTCCTTTGGAATAATTGGATGCGCGGCAAATTTTTCATTCACCTGCTTTCAAAGAACTGAGCAAGGACTATGCCAGCTTGCGAGTCATATCAGTCACACTGATATGACTATGGTTACTCTTCCTAATGTCGGGAACGGCGAAGCTGCACCATCCATTTTTCTGAATTTCGTTTTGGTTTTCGTTTTTCTAAAGCGAGCATTTCTCAAAGCCCGAAGCTAAAGCCAGAAAACTACGGCTGGCAGGCCGGTGGAAACGAAGCCGAGGGTGCCCTCAACGTGGCAGTATACCGGGCGTCAATATACTGCTGTGCTTGTTTATATCGTATCCAAACGCAAGGCAAGGGCTGCGTAATCAGGCCGGTCTGCCGAGGTCCGGTGAAAGTGACTCCGTAGGATTTGCCCAGCTTGAATCAAAAACACACCAGGCATTTGCAACGTGTCGCCGATGGGCAAACCGACCGGATGCCCATTTTTAATGCAGGATTCGAAGCCGCGCACCCAAACGCGCAGCCCCATCACCTGGCCCAAACCGCCGCGTTTCAGCTTGAATGCTTTGTAAAGTCTGGCCCCCGGATCACTCACGCGCGGCACATCGCCGAGGCCGTAACGCGCGAAAAGTTCTGCACCTTGTTGTTCATTGCCCATGTGCACGAACGCCAACTGCGTTCCGATCGCAGCGATGGCCGTGCGTTGTGCCTGCACATCGGCCAGCGCTTCGCGGCAGAACGTTCAACCCAGGTGGCGCAGAAAGACGAGCAGCAAGGGGCGCTCCGCCGAAAGCTCGGCGAGCGTCGTACCGAATTGCGTCCGTGCGGACGATAAGTCAGGTGTGGGTTGATGCATAAATGCCTCGCGTGATGTTCAAGCTGTCGCAGCCGCTTCGATGGTTGCCAGCCTTGCGCTGTGCAACTGCGGTGTCAGCGCGGCGGCGGTGAGCAGCACCAGCGCAATCCAAATCAAATCGGAAAGCAGCAGGTGCACAAGCTGCAACCAGGTGGGCGCGTGCAAGAGCAAATTGCTGATGCCCACAGTCAGTTGAAGCACGACCAACACGATCAACGAAATTGACAGCCAGTTCGTCCAAACGCTGGGCCGTTGCGCGCGAATCGTGTTGGCGACGAAGGCGAGCAATGTGCTGACGAAAAGCGCGATCAAGGGATGATAAAACCGCAAACGGATGAGCAGATGTGAGGTTGGCGACAGGTCTTGCTGCAAGCCTTCGGCCAGTGAGGTGACGGGGAAAAGTGTGGCGCCCAAGGCGGTGATGGCGCCGCTGACGCCCAAAATCAAAGTGCCCGCGAGTGCCGCCGTCAGCAGCCAGGCACTGTTGTCCTGTTTAGGTGGTGTTGTGGGTTGGGGTTGCTGGTCTTCGATGGCGGCCCACAGTGTTAACGTAAAAGCGCCCAGCATCAGGAAGGTGTTGATCAAATGGCCTGACATCCACAGCGCGCGGGCGCTGGATTTGTTTTCGGCGACATATTCAAACAACACCAGACCCGCGCCGACCAGCGCTTCGGTCAGGATGAAGAAGCCAGAAAAAAAGGCCCAGCGCCGCACGGCATGTCCGCGCTCGTAAGCGCGAAACGCCCAAGCGATTAGGCCTGCGACCAACAACAATGCGAGACCACTGGTCAGGCGGTGCGAATACTCAATCAGCGTTTGCAACGTGGGCGCGCGCGGAATGATTTCGCCATTGCAGAGCGGCCAATGGCTGCCGCAACCAGCGCCGGAACCCGAGGCGCGGACGTAAGCTCCCCAGGCGATCACGGCCAGGTTAAAGGCCAAGACCACACAGGCGTACTTCGCAAAACGATTCAGCTTCATGACGGCTTAAACCTCGCAAAGGAAGATAAAGATGATGCTCGCAGGCAGCATACACCCGGCAAGGTGGCGTCACCAAAAGTTGCGGTTCGAGTTAGCGAATTGCCGTGAATTACAACTCACGCGGGCTGACATATTGCTCGTAACGGCGCAGCGGTTCCCAGTTCGGATCGTAATCGAGCCGCGTTTCGGGCGCGCGCGCTTCGAGATTGACGACTTCGACGGCTTCGATAAAGAGGCGGTCAAGGCTCTCGATGGGGCTGCCGTTACGCACACAAGCGGCCAAATGCGTCTTGACGACTTTGGCGACCTGTTCACGCGTATCGTCAGAAAGTTTGCTGATCAATTTGACGGTTTGGTCGGATAACTTCGGTAAGGGTGCCTGAAATTTCATTGCTGCCTTCTCCTTTTTATGTGTGAGGGATGATAAGTCTGCTTTTTGCGCGTAAATTGAAACCGACTTGATAAACTGCTTGGGCCAAAATTTCAATAGCTTAGAAAAATAAATGCGCGCCAGGCTGAAATAAATGTTGTGGTCAAGCCATCTGTACATCACTTACGAGGCATTACGGCGCGCTTGCCGTAACACTGCGAATGCCGGGCTAAACTCTCTACACAAAAGGGATGAAAGAAACGCCTTCAATGCAAACACAGACTTTTCGACAAGAATCCGAGATCCATGCGCCGCCAGCGGCAGTCTTCGCCTGGCACGAACGGCCAGGGGCGATTGAAGAGTTGACGCCGCCCTGGGAACGGGTCGAAGTGTTGGAGCGGGCGCGTAATTTGCAAATTGGCGCGCGCATGGTTTTCAAAATTCGCAGCGGGCCACTATCGCAACTCTGGGTGGCGGAACACATTGAAGATGATCCGCCGCTTCTTTTCACCGATGTACAGCGGCGGGGGCCGTTCGCGTACTGGGTGCATCGCCATCGTTTTGAACCGTCGGCGTCAGGCCAGACGCGGATGATTGACGAGGTCGAATACGCGCTGCCGTTGGGCTGGCTAGGCGAACTGTTGGCGGGCTGGTTTGTGCGCGCGAAGTTGCAGAGAATGTTCGCCTATCGTCATCAAATCGTAACGCAGGCGCTGAGTCGTAACGAGTCTGCTGCCAAAGCGGATTAACCCATGCGGCTGGATTGCTGAGGTACACGTGGCTGTATTGTTTGCTGAACAAATCAAGAAAACCTATCAGGACGGGGAAGCGCCCTTCGCCGCCGTGCGTGACGTCAGCCTGACGCTTGCGGCGGGCGAATTCGTGGCGTTGATGGGCCCCTCCGGCTGCGGCAAGTCTACGTTGTTACATTTGTGCGGTGCGATGGAACGCCCGACGAGGGGCCGGTTGGAAATCGAAGGCCGCGACCTAAGTCAGTTGAATGACGATCAGTTGACGCGGTTACGGCGCGAACGGCTTGGTTTCGTCTTTCAGTTTTTCAACCTGTTGCCGACGCTGACGGTGATCGAAAACATCGCGTTGCCGCTGCAATTGGCTGGCGCTGACACGCGCCAAGCCGAAACACGCGCACAAGCATTGGCCGACCGCGTAGGCCTGAGCCACCGTTTGCGCCATTACCCGCAGCAGCTTTCCGGCGGTGAACTGCAACGTGCGGCGATTGCGCGGGCGATTTTGCATCAACCGGCGCTGCTGATCGCCGACGAACCGACCGGTAATCTGGATTCGGAAAACGGCGCGCGCGTGCTGGCGTTGCTGGACGAACTCAATCGCGAAATGGGCGTGACGATGTTGCTGGCGACGCACAGCGCCGAAATTGCCGCTGCCGCCCAGCGCGTCGTTCACATGCGCGATGGCTTGATTGAAAAGATCGTTGCAGGCCGCGCCTCTTCAGCACAAATGGCGGAGTTGCATGCGGCAATTTAACCGGCTGTTTGCCCAATTCATCATCCGCCACCTACTGCAAGAACGGTTGCGTTCGGCTGCAACCATTCTCGGTATTGCGCTCGGCATCGCCGTCATCATCGCCATTCAATTGACCAACGCCAGTTCGGTGCGCGGTTTTGCCAAAGCGCTCGAAACGATGTCGGGTAAGACTTCGCTCGAAGTCTTCAATGCCGGGGGCGCGGGCTTGGGCTTTGACGAATTGCGTCTGCGCGATTTGGGTTGGTTACGCGCTTACGGGCAAATCAGTCCCGTGATCGAGGGCGATGCCGATGTGAAAACTGGCCCCAGCACGCGCGAAAGCGTGCGCGTGCTGGGCGTAGACATCCTGCGTGACCGTTCTTTTCGCGCTTACAGCCTGCTGGAATTCGCCGCGAAAGGGCGCCAGCCCAGTCGCCAGGAATTTCTGACGCTGCTCATTGATCCGCACGCCGTCATCCTGACCGAAAAATTCGCGCGGCGACACGGCTGGCAAGTCGGCAGCACGGTTGAAATGACCTGCGCCGATCAAGCGGAAAACTTTGTCGTGCGCGGCTTGCTGAAAGACGAAGGCGTGGGACGGACGCTGGATGGCAACTTCGCTTTGATGGACATCGCTGCCGCCCAGTTGGCGTTTCAGCGGTTGGGGCGGATTGATCGGCTGGATGTGTTGCTACAGGCAGACCAAGCGATTGACCTTGCCGAAGAGCAGATCAAACAGCGCTTGGCGACGAACGAAACGTTGCGGGGCTTGCAAGTGCAACGCCTGGCGCGGCGCGGGCGGCAGATCGAAAAGATGCTCGAAGCCTTTCATTTCAACCTGACGGCGCTGTCATACATCGCGCTGCTGGTCGGGCTGTTTTTGATTTACAACACGGTTTCGATCTCGGTCATCACGCGGCGCGCTGAAATCGGCACGCTGCGCGCGTTGGGCGCGACCAGCCAACAAGTGCTCGTCTTATTCTTGGCCGAAGCCGCGTTGCTCGCCGTGCTCGGCTGCGCGCTCGGTGTGCTCTTCGGGCGGCTGCTTTCCTACGGCGCAGTCAAGCTGACGGCAACGACGGTCAACGCGCTTTATATCGCGACCGCCGCCGCGCCGCCGCCGTTGGAATTCAGGCATCTCGTCCTGGCGTTTGCGTTGGGCTTGCCGCTGGCCCTGCTCGCGGCCACGTTGCCCGCGTTGGAGGCGGCGCGCGTGACGCCGACGACGGCGATGCGCGGGCACGACCGGCTGGAATCGCGCTTCCGGTTGCGCGCCTTGTCTTGGGTCGCGCCCTTATTGCTGCTCGCCTTTACCTGGTGGTTCGCGCAGCAACGCGCCGTCGCGGGCCTGCCGCTGTTCGGTTATGCGGCGGCGCTCGCCATCGTATTTGGCGCGGCCTTGCTGGTGCCTGCGGTGTTGTTCGTCGTGGGGCGTTTGGGGCGGCGTCCGTTGACCGCGTTATTCGCCGTCGAAGGGCGCTTGGCGAACGCCAACTTGGCAGGCGCGATCCCACGGCTTTCGATTTCCGTCGCGGCGCTGGCGGTCAGCCTTTCGATGATGACGGCGGTGGCGGTGTTAATCGGCAGCTTCCGCGAAACGGTCGTGTATTGGGTCGAGCAAACTTTGCAGGCCGATTTGTATATGCGCCCGGCGGCGCGGCACAACGTCGCGACCGAGGCGACGTTTTCGCCCGCAGCCGTCGCGCAGGTGCGTGCGCATCCGGCAGTCGCGGCGGCAGAGGCCTTTCGCAATTTCGATGTGCCTTACGGCAGCGGACTGGTCACGGTCGGTGCGGGCGAATTCGGCGTCGTGTTGGCGCGCGGCAAGTTGCTCTTCAAAGACCCGGCTAACTTAGAGGCGGGCAAAGCGGCCATGCGCGGGGCGATTGGGCGCGACGCGGTGGTGGTGTCGGAAAGCTTCGCCATCAAGTATGACAAGCGCGTCGGTGACGTGATCACTTTGCCGACACCGCAAGGCGCGCGTACCTTTCAAATCGTCGCGGTGTATTACGACTATTCCAGCGATCGCGGCATTGTGGTGATGCAGCGCGGCACGCTGGCGAAATACTGGGGCGAGCAATTGCCGACTAGCTTGACTGCGTACCTAAAAGATGGCGCGAACGCCGATGCGGTGAAAGACGAGTTGTTGAAAGCTTTTGGCGAGCGTTATCGCGTGCTGATTTACACCAACACCGGCATCCGGCAGGAAGTCCTGCGCATTTTCGACAGCACCTTTGCGATCACCTACGCGCTGGAAGCCATTGCGATTTTCGTGGCGATTCTCGGCGTCGCCAGCACTTTGCTGACGCTGCTGCTCGAACGCAAACGCGAATTGGCGCTGTTACGCCTGATCGGCGCTGACCGGCAGCAGGTGCGCAAGATGGTGATGATCGAAGCGGCGTTGATCGGCGGTGTCAGCCAGAGCATGGGGCTGGTCGTTGGGCTGTTGTTATCGCTGGTGCTGATTTATGTGATCAACGTGCAAAGCTTCGGCTGGACGATCCAGTTTCATCTGCCGGTGCTATTTTTGCTGCAATCGTCGTTGCTGATTTTGGTAGTGACGACGTTGTCGGGCATTTACCCGGCGAATCGCGCGGCAGAGATGCATGCGGCGGCAGAGGTGAGCGAGGAATAACAATGGATGAGAACGTGGCTCAAAGCAAAAAGGACAAGAGTGGCAAGAAGAAGCAAAACAAATTCCTGGTTTTGCTTTCTTTGTTCTTTTGCCTTTTTTGTGTTTACTCGCGACTTCCCGCGCAAGGCTCGTCGGCAGGACAAGTCAATCCACCAGCGTCTGCGCAGTTGGCCGGTAATTGGAAACAAGCCTTGCCGCCGTACCAATTCAACTTTCCCGCCGCCCATGCCAGCCATCCCGAATACAAAATCGAGTGGTGGTATTACACCGGCAATTTGGCCGCGCAGGGTGGGCGGCGCTTTGGTTATCAACTGACCTTCTTCCGCATCGGTGTGGAGCGTATGCCACAAAATGCCTCGCGCTGGGCCGTGCGCGATTTGTACGCGGCGCATCTGGCCGTGACCGATGTGGCGGGTCAGCGCTTCCGCTTTGGCGATAAACTGAATCGCGCGGGCATTGGCTGGGCGGGCGCAGAGACCGCCACCTATCGCGTTTGGAACGAAGATTGGGAAGCGCGGCAGGACGTGAACGGCCAACATCTGTTGCGAGCGTTCGAGCGTGAGTTTGGCTTAGACTTACAACTGGCCGAGGGCAAAGTGCCCGTGGCGCACGGTGCGCGCGGCGTCAGCCAGAAAGGCACACAGCCCGGCAATGCCTCGCATTACTATTCGCTGACGCGCATGCCGACGCGCGGGACCTTGACGCTGAACGGCGAACGCATTCCGGTCGAAGGCGCAAGCTGGATGGATCACGAGTTCGGCACGAGCTATTTGGAACCCGCGCAACTCGGCTGGGATTGGTTCTCGTTACAATTGGATGACGGAACGGAACTGATGTTGTATCGCTTCCGGCGGCAGGACGGCGCGCGTGACCCGTTGTCGAGCGGGACGCTGGTCGCAGCCAATGGCCAAACAACCGGCTTGAAGTTCGATGCCTTTGCATTGACGCCCTTGCGCGAATGGCGTTCGGATAGCGGCGCGCGCTATCCCGTCGAATGGCGCGTGCAGATTCCCGCGCGCGAGTTGGAATTGATTGTGCATGCGGCCCTCGACCAACAAGAACTGCGCACCGAAGGCTCGACCGGCGTGAGTTATTGGGAAGGCGCCATCGAAGTCAGCGGCACGCAACGCGGGCGTGCAGTGACAGGTCGCGGATACTTGGAGCTGACCGGCTACGCGGGCCAGGCGATGGGGGCGGTAATGCAGTGAGCAGACGAGGCCAGGGATTCGGGGCGCGCGACTAGCTGTCTTTGTATCCGACGTAAGCCACGCCCAAAACCAAACCTAGCCCCCAGCCCCGAATCCCTACCCCTTGTCCTTACCTAAATTTTTGCGTTTTTTGCTCCGGAGGGGCAGTGGGCAGTGGCCGGGTATGGAATCCAATGTCCTTGAAATGCTCGTAACCGTGCGTGTTCAGCGGTCTGATTTCAGCGCCGGTGCGCAACAGAACTTTTGTTTGAGAGTCTGCCGCGACAATCTCGCCAATGCGCGTGAGCGGCAAGCCGCAAACTTGCGCCAGTTGCTGCAATTCGGCTTCGGCTTTGCCATTCGCCGTAAACAGCAATTCGTAATCCTCGCCGCCGCTCACGGCCAATTGAAACGCGGCGTGCGCTGCCGTAGCGATTAAGCCGACTTCTTTGGCCACGGGAACCGCAACTTGGTCTAGCACGGCGCTGACGTGGCTCGCTTCGCACAGGTGCTCTAAATCCTGTGCCAGTCCATCACTCACATCAATCATTGCATGCGCCAAGCCGCGTTCGCCTAAAAGTTGCCCGAACTCGCTGCGTGCCGCTGGCCGCAAGTGTGCGCGGAGCGCTTGCTGTTCCAGGCTCGTGCTGGTTTCGTCCACGCGCGCGCCACGCAACAACAACTGCAAGCCCGCTGCTGCTGCGCCCAAGTATCCGGTGACATAAATGCCATCGCCGATTTGCGCGCCGCTGCGCCGCAGCGCGCGCCCGGCCTCGCAATCGCCCAGCACGCACGAATCAATGGCCAACCCGTGCAGCGTCGCCGAAATGTCGCCGCCGATGAGCACTACGCCACGGCGTTCGGCGAGCGCGAAGTAGCCGTCAAAAAACGCTTCCCAAAATAAATCTGATCGAAGCGCTGCCGAAATTGCCAGCGTGAGCATGGCATAGCGCGGGACGCCGCCCATCGCGGCAATATCGCTGAGGCTGACGGCCAACGCCTTGTGACCGAGCCAGGCAGGGAGGGCGTATTCAAGTTTGAAATCAATGTCCTCGACCAGCATGTCTGTGGTAATCAGCAACTCGCGGCCAGCGCGTGGGCGAAAGACCGCCGCGTCATCGCCAACGCCCAACGACAATTCCGGCGCTGGCACGCGACTCTGTTGCACGCGTTCACGAATACGATTGATAAAAGCGAATTCGCCATTCATAGAAAAGTCCGCCATAGAAAAGTCCGCTTGAGCGGGCGTGATGTTTGTTTGCGCTGCCGATTGTGCAGAAACCAAAACAAGCAAGCAATCCACGCGCACGCCAAACCCGCGCGTCATTTTCCGCATTGGTCAGCCTGAACAACAGCCGCAGCCGTTCCAAATTTCAGTTTGTGGCAGTGTCGTGCTTGAGGGTCGAATGCTGGTGCCTGGCGCCTGATTCCTGCTAAGCCGAAAATCAGCCATCATTTTTAGCCTGGCGGGAATCGGGCGCCAGGCACCAGCATTCGGTTTAAGCCTCACTGGTCACTGCTCCCTTCAACTGAGATTGCAAACAATGTGACCGGCGCGTTTGGATGAGCGTCATGTAGGCAGCCAGATCAACTGGCGGCAGAATGATCATCAGTTCGTTAAGGGAGAAATGAAGATGAGCAAACGTCTTATTGTGGGCATTGTCGTGAGTGTATTCACCTTGGGTTTAGCAGCTTTGTATGCGCAAGACGGGCCGCCAGGCGGCAGACGTGGCGGCGGGCGCGAGATGCTGCGCATGTTTCCGTTGATGGCCGCACTCGATGCCGATGGCGACGGTGTGCTTTCCGCCGAAGAAATCAGCAATGCCGCTGCGGCTTTGCGCAAACTCGACAAAAATGGCGATGGCCAACTGACCGAAGAAGAACTCCGCCCCAACTTCCCGCCGGGCGGGCCGGGTGGCCCGGGTGGATTTGGCGGACGAGAGGGCAGAGGCCCTGAAGGAGCGGGCGGCCCCAACCCCGACGAAATGGTCAAGCAGTTGCTGGAATTCGATAAGAACGGCGATGGCCAACTCCAAAAGGCTGAAGTCCCCGAACGCATGCTCGGTCTGTTTGAACGCGGCGACACCAACAAAGACGGCGTGCTGAGCAAAGAAGAGTTACGCAAACTGGCCGAAACCCAAAGCCAAGGCGTAAGACGCGATGAACGCGACGAACATCGTGAAGGCGAGCGGCGTCCCCAGCGTCCGCAAGACAATTAACCGAACTCCCCATCAGACATCATCAAATTTGCGGGGCTCGCGGGGCTCAGGTTGGGCCCCGCCTAACTATCCGTTTGGCAATAAGCATGAAAATTCGATTTTTATTGGCAATTTGTCTGTGCGCGCTGGTATGCAACGGCAGCAGCAAACCGGCTGCGGCACGTGCGAACTGGCATGTCGCGCAATTTGAAAACGTGCTGGGCACTTCGCTCGAAATGAAGTTCGCCGCCGCTTCTGACGCAGTCGCCGCGCGCGCTGAAAATGCCGCGCTGGCCGAAATCGAACGCGTCTCGCACCTCTTGAGCGGCTATGAGCAAACCAGCGAATTCAACCGTTGGCTTAAAACGTCCGGCGAACCCGTGCGCGTATCGCCTGAGTTGTTTGAAGTGCTCAGCCTGTTTGAGCAATGGCGCGCGCAAACCAATGGCGCGCTCGATCCGGCGGCGCAGGTCGTCTCGACCTTGTGGAAGCAAGCCGCCGCACAACAACGTGTGCCGACCACGGCTGAATTGCAAGCCGCCGTCAGCGCGATTCGCCAACCGCATTATCGCCTCGACGCGGCGGCGCAAACGGCGACGCGCTTGAGCGCTGCGCCGTTAATTCTCAATTCATTTGCCAAAAGCTATATCGTGAATCGTGCCGCCGAGGCCGCGCTGGCTGCGGTGAAACTCGACGGCATCGTTGTCAACAGCGGCGGCGATTTGGTCGTGCGCGGCGCGCTGGCCGAACCCGTGCGCATTGCTGATCCCCAAGCCGATGCTGAAAACGATGCGCCGCTGGCGCGCCTGTTGATTCGCAATCGCGCCGTCGCCACCAGCGGCAATTACCGGCGCGGCGTCACGATCAAGGGGCAGTGGTATTCGCACATTGTTGACCCGCGCACCGCGCAACCCGTTGATCACGTCATCAGCGCCACCGTCGTTGCGCCGCAAGCCGCCGACGCGGGCGCACTGGCGACGACGTTCTGTGTCTTGCAACCCGCCGAAAGCGCCAAGCTGGCCGCGACGGTGCCAGGCATCGAGTATTTGCTGATTACCAAAACCGGTGAACGCATCGAAAGCAAAGGCTGGCGCGCCTTGGAAATGCCTGCCGCACCGCGCGCGCAGGCGGCGGCAAAATCGGCGGCGGCGCCGGGCGCACAGGCTTGGGATCAATCGTTTGAATTGGCGATCAACTTCGAACTGGCGCGCCTTGACGACATGCGCGCGCGGCGGCCTTATGTCGCGGTGTGGGTCGAGGACAAAGATCACTTCCCCGTGCGCACCATCGCGCTGTGGTATCAGAAGCCGCGTTGGTTGCCTGACCTGAAATCGTGGTCACACGGCGACCGTATGCGCTCAATGGCCGAGGGCACAGATTTGGCGAGTTCCGTTTCCAGCGCAACGCGCTCGCCCGGCAAGTACACGCTCAAATGGGACGGCAAAGACAACAGCGGCAAGTTCGTCGCGCCGGGCAAATACACCGTGTTCATCGAAGCGGCGCGCGAACACGGCACCTATCAACTGATGCGGCAGGAAATGGATTTCAAAGGCGTCGCCGCGCAAGCTAACTTGCCGGGTAATACCGAAATCACTGCGGCCTCGCTGGATTATCGCAAGAAGAGCCGTTGAGACTGCACGCATGGCTGAACAAAAATCGCATCACTATACGCACCTGCGGCATCAGGTCGCTTCGTGGGGACGCTGGCTGCACATTTACCTTTCGATGGCGAGCTTCGCCATCCTGTTTTTCTTTGCCGTGACGGGGTTGACGCTCAATCACACAGACTGGTTCAGCGCGCAACAACGCACGGCGCAACTCAAAGGCAACGTCGAGACCAAGTGGGTGCAAGTTGCCGATGCCGAAGTCAACAAACTCGCTCTCGTCGAACACCTGCGCAACACCCACGGCATCAAAGGAGCGTTGAGTGACCTGCGGCTCGACGACGCGCAATGCGCCGTTTCGTTCAAAGGGCCGGGTTACGCGGCGGATGCGTTTATCAATCGCGAGACGGGCGCCTACGAGTTAACCGAAACGCGCAGCGGCTTTGTCGCGGTTCTGAATGACTTGCACAAGGGCCGCGACTCGGGCCGCGTGTGGTCGTGGTTGATTGATCTTTCCGCAGTCTTGATGACGCTGGTTTCGCTCACCGGGATGCTGCTGATCTGGTTCGTCAAAAAGCGGCGGATGAGCGGGCTGATCTTGGCGGGCGTGGGCGCAGTGGTTTGCTATTTGGTGTATGTGATTTGGATTCCGTGACGGCATTGGGTGCGCCACCTGGGAGCGCAGGCGTCTCGCCTGCTGTAAAAGAAGCCGCGCAGCCTTCCTCATCCCTAACCTCGCGAGCGGCGAAAGCAGGGATAAGGAAGCTGCGCGGCTTCTATCTTTGCAGGCAAGGATGCCTGCGTACCCAGGGCTTTACTGCCCGCGCACGACGCCGCGCCCAATCTGCGTCGGCTTGACGATCTTTTCGGCCACGCGTGTGAAATCGGAGCGCTTGACCGCGCGCAACAAATCCGGCTGGTTCTCAATCTCAGAAGGTTTGCGCCCGACCAGCACGGCGCGCGCGTATTCGAGCGCCCGCAATTCATTTTGCTGCAAGTCAATGGCGTAAGAGCCAATCGTGAAATTGCGCCCGCGCTCAAACTCTTCATCCGTCGGCGCTTTGGAAATCAACAACGCAAATTCATCGCGCACCGTTTCAAACGCCTTTTGCTCGTTGGCAGGATCGGTCGTCAGGAAGGCATAGAACGCGCCTGATGCCAGCCGCAAATCGGGTTGCACGGCGACCGGATCGGTGATGCCCTGCTTGGCGCGCAATTCGTCAGGAAAGCGGCCCGTCGAAGTCAGTGCGCCGAGCATCCGCAGCACCAAATAATCCGCCGCATCTTTTTCCGCCGTGCGGAAGCCGATGGCTTGGGCAGTTTGCGGACGCGGGCGTTGTTCGATCATCTCTTGCGGCGGCATGGTCAGTGGCGGCAGATTGGCTTTCATCGTCTTGTCCAAATCGCCGCGTTTGAAGCCGTCGGAAAAGATGCGCGAGACCAGCGCCGAACCGTCGGTGTCACCGGCGATGATGACCAGCGGGAATTGCCGTTTGACGGTTTTAGCGTGCCAGGCTTCCAGCTTGTCTTCGGTCAGCCCTTTGATAACATCGGCGGAACCGAGACGCGGCAAGCCATACGGATGGCCGCCGGGATAGAGCGAGGCCCAGAGCAATTCGAGGGCGCGCGCTTTGGCGTTGTCGCGCAGTTTCAATTGATCGGCCAGCAGCGCATCGCGTTCGCGCGTCAGTTCAGGTTTGTCGAAATAAGGATTTTCCAGAATATCAATCAACAGCTTGACCGCCGGTTCGGCGTTGCGCGAAAGCACATCGAGCGTGTAGCCGAAAAAGTCTGGCTCGTTCACGACGCGAATGTCGCCGCCATAGCTTTCCAATTCAAGCGCGATCAAATCGCCCTTGCGCGAAGTCGTGCTGCGCAACATCGAACGCAGCATCAATTCGGTTGTGCCGTTGGTGGCGGCGTCTTCGGTCAAGCGCCCGCCTTGAAAGTAAACGCCGACCGTGAGTTTGGGCAGCGACTTGTCTTCGCGCACGTATGCGCGCGGCCCACGCAGGACAGAAAAGTCTTTGATTGGCTGGGGCAGTTCGGCAATCAACACGTTGCGGCCTTCGATCACGCCGCCGCGCTCTTCGCCTTGTTTGAAGGTTTTCAGTGCGACCGCCGGTTTGACCTCTTCGGGCTTGATGGGTTGCGCGGCGTTGGGCGCAAAGGTCACCACCAACTCGGCAAATTTGTCGGGCGTGAAAGTGCGCGGCGTCGCGGTGGCCGGTTCGTATTCGTGCACGCTGGTGTTGGCGAGCGTCAGGTATCTGGCCGCCGCCGCTTGCACCTGTTGCGCGGTGACGGCGCGCGTGCGTTCGACAAAGGTGTCGAGCGCGCGGTAATCGCCGAGCAGCGCATAGTAATTGCCCACCAAGGCCGCCTCTTCGCTTTGCCCGCCCAAGTCGTCAAAGTAGCGCTTTTCGAGCAAGGCTTTGGCGCGTTGCAATTCGCCCTCGCTCAGCAATTCGCGTTTGAATTTTTCCAATTCGCGGAAGTAATCGGCCTCGACGCGATCAATGCGGCCCGGTTCGACGCGCAATTGCACGGCGAACATCCCGACATTGGGCAGCGTGTAATAACTCGCGCCCGATTCGGTCGGCAAGCCCGAACGCTCGGGCAACATCTGCGCCAGGCGCGCGCCGCGACCCAAGCCGAGCGTGGCGGCCAGCACTTCCAATACGGCTTGTTCCTGCTGCGCCTCTTTCGTTTTATCCAACGCCGCCACGCGATAGCCGATGGTCACGAGCGTCTGGCTGATGTCGCCGCGTGTATTGCTGTAACGCAGCCTGGCTTGCGGCGCTTCTTCCAGCGTGCTCTGTGTTGAAGGCGTCGGCGTCGGCGTCGGTGTCGGAGTGGGCGTCGGCGTCGGTTTGCCTTTGGCGGGCGCGGGCGTGGGCGTTGGTTTGGGTGTTGGCGCGGGCTTGTTCAAATTGCCAAAGGTCATTTGTATTTGTCCAGCGGCCTGCACGGCGAAAATGTCGCCGACCAGCGTCAGCACGATGTATTGCGGTTGATAATGTTCCTGCCAGAAAGCCAGCACCTGTTCGCGCGTCACGGTTGAGAGCATCGTCTCGTTCACGCTGCGCCCGCGTTTCAAGCGGTGCGTCGTGAAGGCGGTGGCGAACATGCGATCCAAGCCGTAAGCATCCAACCGCTCGGTCTGGCGCTTGCTTTCCTGCGCCATCCCGGCGGCGACCTGCTTCAATTCCCTTTCGTCAAAGGCCGGGTTGAGCATCAAGTCGGTCAGCAATTCCAGCATGCCGTTCAGGCTTTCGGCGGGCGCAATGAGGCTGAACGAAGCGTGATCGTAATCGCTCTCGGCTTGCAGCACCCCGCCCAAACGCGCGGCTTCTTTTTCAATCGTGCCCGCCGGACGTTTGGCCGTCCCGCGCAAAATCAGGCGCTGGACGAGTTGCGCCAGGCCTGCCTGTTCGTCGGTTTCGCTCAGCGTGCCGACTCTGACCAGCACATTGATGGCGACCAGCGGCGTGGCGTGGCGTTCGCGGATGAGTATGTGCATCCCGTTTTTCAGCACGCAGCGCGTGGTGATGCCGTCAATATCGAAGCGCAACAATTTGCCGCCGTCGGGCGGATTGAGCACGGTTTTCGGAATGTTGACAGCAGGTGCTGGCGCTTTGGGCGGCGGCGGCGGCGTATTGCGCCCGCGCCCACTTTGCGCATGAGCCAGCACAGAGAAACTAAGAATGAAAGCGATGAGTTGGTGACGCATGCTAAAAACCTTTTGCTTTGGAATTACCGCAATCGTTGAACGGCTGCACGCCCGATTGCTTGCCCAATTTAGCATAGCCAGGCGTCAAATACGGCTTGGCTGAAGTAGCGCAACCCGCCGAGGTTGCGCCGCTCATTAACTACGATCAGGGTTACGCTGTCCACATGACGCTACTGATGAAGCAGCGCAACCTCGGCAGGTTGCGCTACTATTGCGGCGGCATTCAGGGTCGGATGATTTTACAAGTGCCCCAATGTGCGGAAGAATGCAGCAGCGAATTACGGCTAATCGTAATTTCCGAAATACTGACAGAGGAGTCAAAACATGGCTGATACCAACAACCGCTCGGCAATCATCGAAACCAACAAAGGCACGATCACCTTTGAATTGTTTGAATCCGACGCGCCGATTACGACCGAAAATTTTATCACCCTGGCCGAACAGGGCTTTTATGACGGACTGACCTTTCACCGCTATGTCGCCGATTTCGTCATCCAGGGTGGCTGTCCGCAAGGCACGGGCACGGGCGGTTCGGGCCGCAACATCCCACTTGAGGTCAAAGCCCATTTGAAACATGGTGAAGCGGGCGGGGTGGCAATGGCGCGCTCCCAGCATCCTGACAGCGCCAGTTCGCAGTTTTACATCACGCTTGCGCCCGCGCCGTTTTTGGACATGCAATATGCTGTTTTTGGGCGTGTGACTGACGGTCTGGATGTCGCGTTGAATTTGCGCCAGGGCGACAAGATGACCAAAGTCACCATCGCCGATGCGTAAGCAAGCATGCGGCTTAACTCGAAAAGGAGAAAGGCTAACCACGTGCGGGTTAGCCTTTCCTGTTTCCTGGGTACGCACCGCTGCCAGCGTGCAGGACTGATTCAGAAGTACAGGGGGTTCGACTGTGCTCACAGCCGAGTCGGCACGCTGGCAGCGGTGCGTACCCAGGCTAGGGCTTATCTTTCTTCCGCAACTTGTCGAAGACGCCTTTCAACAAATCCGCCGGTTTCGTCGCCGGCGTCGGCTTTGTTTCCGCCGGTTTATTCGGGTCTGCCTGCGGGGCGTCAGGTTTGGTTGGATTAATCTTTTTCTTGAGTTGATCGAACAGGCTCTCTTTCAATTGCGCCGTCGCGCGTTTTTGCAGCAACGCGGAATTCAGGCCGAAACTCGGCTCTTTCAACGATCCTGAGACCTTCAGCGGCAAGGCCAGCACGCCTTGATCCACAAAGAAATTGCCAAACAGCGCAGACAGCCCGGCAGGCGCTTTGGCCGCTGTCGCGCTGCCAGTCGTTGCGTCGGCGCTGGCCGCGTTGCCCGGTAAGAAACGCTTGGTCAACGCCGCGCTGAGCCGCACCAGCAGGTCATAATTGATCGTTGGCACGGCTCCCAATTGCATCGCGCCGTCACCGTTGACCTGTATGTCATCCATCACAATCTGCAACGCATCCATCGTCAGCCGTCCCTGCTCAAAACGCAGATTGGTTTTCAGCGAACGGAAGGCCGTGCCCGCGCCGCCCGTAGGCAGGTTGGTGAACTTGCCCAACACCTCGACCTGTTTCATCAAATCGAAGCTCGTGAATTTGCCGTTGTTGATGGCAATCGCGCCGTTGCCGACGAGCGATTGCGCCAACTGCTCGCCCGCGTGACCGCGCCCGCGCACGTCAATCGAACCGTCGGCCTGCCCATAAATCGCGCTCGGCTGCCCGCCCGACGACAGCAGTTGATTGATGTTCAAATTGTTGAAGCGGCCTTGCAACCCGACGGCGGGCGGATTTTGCGCCTGATCAATGCGCAGCGTGCCTTGATAGCTGCCGCCGAAAGCTTTGAGCGTGACCGGGTCGAGCGTCGTCACCTGATTGACCAATGTGACGTTGCTGCTCACGTCGGTCGCGGTCAGCGTTTCAAGCTGCAACTTGCCGACGGAAAGTTTGCCTTCGGCGCGCATATCATTGCCTGCCGCCTGGCGCTTGGGCGCGTTGTCCGTCGCGCCGCTTTCATTCAAGGCCTGCTGCAATTCGGCGACGTTGAGTTGATTGGCTTGCAGATCAAAGGCGACCAACGATTGCGCAAAGGATTTGATTTGCACCCAGCCCGCCGCCTGACTTGCGCCGAGTTGCGCTTGCAAGTTGTCGAGCCGCGCGCTGTCGCCGGTGAAATTCAAATTGGCGTTGGCGATTTCCAGCGGTTTTTTTAGTTGCGCCGGTTGCAAACGCACGCCAGACAATTTGCCCTGCCCGTTGATTTGCAACGCGCGACCCGCCTTGCCCAGGTTCGTCTCCAGCGTCGCGGTCAGCGAAGCCGTGCCGCTGCCGCTGGCGTTAGGCCGCGCGCCAAAGGCTTCAGCAATATGCAGCAGGTCGCCGACCTGGGCGTTGCTGGTGGCAAGTTCCAGATGCGCGCGCGGCGCTTGGTCGAGTGGGCCGTAATTGCTCAGCGTCAGCCCTTTGAAATCCACCGTGGTTTGCGAAAGGGTCGAGCGAAACGGCGCGGCGGTGATCGTTTGCGGTGTGCAATTCAATTTCAGTTCGCTGACTTGCATGGCTTGCGGCAATTGGGCGCTTTGGAATTTCAGGTCGCGCACTTCGGCCTGGCCCTGCAAGGCGACGTTTTGCGAATTGCCAGTGGCGCGCAATTTTATCGTCGCCGCGCCACTGGCCTTGGTTCCGGCGGGCGGGCCAAAGCCCAGCGCGTAAGCCGATTCGAGCAAGCTGTCGAGCGCGATGCGGTCGCCTTGCAGTTGCAAATCGTAAGTCGGGTGCGCGGGCAATTGATTGATTTGCCCGGTGACGCTGACGGCGGTTTTGCCCAGCGTGAGATCGCCTTGTTCGATCTGCACGCCGATGTTGGTGGCGCCCGTGGCGTCTTTAACAGACTTGGCGATGAGTTTGAATTTGGCTGCGAGCGGCGTGCGGGCCGGTTCGACAGCGGCGACGAAGCGCCATTGTTCGGCTTTGAATTGTCCGCTGGTTTTCAATCCGTCCGCCAATTTGCCCGCGATTTCAGCGTCTACGGTGAGCTTGCCCGCGTGTGCGCTTTGCTCGCCCAGCAACGCTTCGAGGCTGGCGAGTTCGACCTGTTGCAGCTTCACCCGCGCGTCCAGCGGCGTTTGCGTGGCGTCTTTGGCGTCGAGCGGCCCCGCCGTGCCGCTGATTTGCAATTGGCCCGCCTGTGCGCCCGGCATCGTCACACCGAGTTCAAAATCGAAGGCGCGGCGCGGCGCAAAACCCGCGAGCATGAGATTCACGCCGCTATAGGTTTTCTCGACCGGCGGCGTCAGCGTGCGGTCAATCAATTTGAAGCTGCCGTTGGTGACGCGCAAATTCAACGGCGCTGGTTCAGCCTCACCGCCCGCCGCTTGCAGCGGTTTGAGCGTGCTCCAGTTCCACTTTTCCGGCGTCGCCTTGATCAACGTCACGACGGGTTCGATCAACTCCAGCCCCGCCACTTGCGGATTGCCGCGCAAGAGCGACAGCCAGCCCAGCCGCAAGCGCACGGCTTTGGCCTGCACAAAGGCGCCCGACGCAATTTGCGGATCATCGCCGATTTGCACGTCATCCACATTGACGTTGAGCAGCGGCCAAACGTGCAAGCTCAGCGCACCCAAGCCGACCTGGCGGCCCAACCGCTGTTCGAGTTGGCCGGCGATTTGCGGGCGGTAATTGTTAATGTTGATCAGATGCGGCAGGGCCAATGCGCTTAGCAACAACAAACCAAGCAGGGCGGCCAAGCCCAGGGCTGGTTTGAACCAGCGGCTGGCGCGCAACGATTTCCAAGCGGCGGGGCTAGTCATGATCTTCCTCAACAGTCAGGGGAGTTATCACAGATATGTCTATGCGCAGCTTACTCTCAACCGGCTCGAAATGACATGCGCACATGCCGCCGCGCGTCAAAATCCTGCCGACGCACAAATTGATTTTCGCAAACATGGGCGTGCGCTGGTGAATGAAAAAACTGCTGCGTAAAAGCAGCACGCGAATACTTGGCAAAACGTGCCAGCGCGTAACAAATACACGCCCAGCGTGTAGAAAGGTAAAGTTTCGCCTTTGCATGACTGCGCTTACTCCTTGTCCGGGTTGACGCTGTACCGCGCTAACATTTCTTTTTCCTGGTTCGGCCAAAAGACAAATCACCCAATAAAAATAGGCATTTTGCCCAGTTGTTGCCTTCCTTTTCCGAAGTGACTTAACAAAGCCATATCGTAGTGCCAACGCAATGGCACACTGGTTGCGAATGTGTATGGCGTCAGTCAACGAGTAGTTGGCGTTAGGTGAGGCGCAGGGTCGTGCGCAAGAAACAGGTGAGTTTGAATAACAAAAGTTGAAGTTGACGTTACAGCAAAAGTTGTGCGGGTCTATCGGTTTTCAGACAAGGCGCAACGATTCGCATTTGATATGGGGATGCCAAAGGCGAATCGGGAAAACCGTTGCTGGGGTGAGCGACGATTCTCGTCTGAAGGCCGGTAGGCCCGGCAATCCTCTCAAGCCAATCGGCAAAGCCATTCGGTGAGGTAACAAGCTATGGCTACGAGAGAGAACAACAAACAGGCTGGACACGCTGGGAATTTGGTTTTGATTGCCGACGATAACGCTGATGTACAGGCGGTGCTCGGCATCTTGTTGCGCGGCGCTGGGTTTCAAACGGTCACAGCGTTTGATGGTGAAGAGGCCGTGGATGTGGCGGCGCAAACGCAACCTGATCTGGTTTTAATGGATATTGTTTTGCCGCGTCTGGATGGTCTGACGGCGGCCCGCAGGATTCGCAAGCTCGCGGGGATGGAGCGCGTCCCGATTGTCGGTTGTTCGGCTTACGAACCGGAAAACCCGGAGAACGAAGCAGAAGCCGAAAGCACGCGCACCCAATACGGGCAATTGAATGCGTTTCTGCGCAAACCTACGGATTTTTCTACGCTGCTCACGGTAATGCAGTACCTCCTTGAGCAGCCTCCTCTGGCTCAGACCGGTTTTCACTGACCGGACTGACCAATGCCCTCCCCAACACTCCCGCCTTTCCGCTCGTGTCGTCCTCTCGGACAAAAAATGGGGAACGTCGTAAGAGTCGCAACGACGTTCCCCAACCGCTTTTCAAGCCTGCCTGAACAAACTAATTCTTCTTTTCCGCCGGTTTCTTTTCGGCTTTCTTTGCGCCTGCGGCCACGGTCATGTCGTTCTTGACCTGTTTTGCGCCGCAGCCTTTGGCATAGCGTGTCGCCGCACCTTTTGCGCCGCCATTCTTGGCCTCGCCCGTAATGGTCGCCGTGCCACCGCTGACCGTCACGCTGGGCGGTTTGTCTTTCAAACTCGCCGCCCCGGCGAATTTATCCTGAATGCATTTGAGAATGTCGGCGTCCGCCGTGGGCAGCGCCGCTTTGGCTTTGGCGGCTTTCGGCTTGGCCTCGGTTTTTTTCTGCATGTCCTGCGCCATGACGTTGCATGTAAGCAGGACAAACACTGCAATGGTCAATACAGCATTGATTCGTTTCATTTAGATCTCTCCATGGTTAATCGAAAAGGGTTAGTCGAAGGAACCGGGACACGCAATCAATGGCACGCTGCGTTTCCCGCTGAGTCCGCGCAATTCTCAAAACCTGCTGGGTATGTTCGGCTCTTGCTGAATCTCATGCGGCTTTGGATTTGCGAGTCGCATTGTGCAGACATTGTTGTTTTTTGGCAATGCCGCTTGGCTTTGGTCAGGACTTTTGCAAACCTCTCAAATGACCTTTGCCCCTTTGGAGCAGTTTGCAATCGAGTTTACGGCAAAGGCAGATGCCCCGTGTCAGTCAAGGAGAACGGCAGCGGCTTCGTGCTGCGCATGCGCCGCAACCGCCGAAACACGAGCAGATGCCCGAACCACGCCGCTTGCACCAAAAACGCGGGCAACCAGACCCAGGGCCAATCGGCGATGAACGTATTCGCCGGTTCATTGAAAAAACGGCGTAGCGGCAGCGGAGCCGAGAGTAAGGCGATGGTAACGATGTTGATGAGCAGCGCGAGACCGATCAGGTTGAACGCCCAAAGCGCCCAGTGCGGCAGCGCTGTGCGTTTGCTCCAGAGCAGCAAGAGCAACGCCAGCGTGCCGGTGATAATGTCGAAGTTGCGCCCGGCATAAGTCATTTGCACTGGGACGACGTTTTCCTGATAGAGCCGATGCAACAGCCATTCGAGCGGCAGCCGAAACACTTGAAACCCGATCAGCCAGCCGATAGGGAGGCCTTCGATCAAACGTGTGCCATAACTCGAAAACGCCAGCCACGTCGTCAGCAAGAAGGCTGAAACCAGCAGCAAGGGGAATCGCGGCGGGCGGGCGGTGAAATCGTGCAGCCAGCCGCTCAATGCAAGCGCCGCCGGTACAGCCAGCCAGACCAGCAAAATGAAGAGGACGTTGCGTGTCCACCGATTCGTTGTCGCAGCCGTTTCGCTGTCAGCAGCGGCCTGGCGCTGGCCTATCCACCAGCAACCGGCGACGAACGCGACGAGCAGTAAAAAGACTATTTGAGAGAGAGTAGATGCTTGGGACATTAGTCTTTCCTTGTGTTTGGGTCTTCGGATTTCGCAGGGCGGCGTAGAGCAGGTCGGGAACCTGCTCTACGCATTGTATGGTTAAGGTCGCTGCATCCAGAAGTCATAAAAGCCATTGCCGCTGTAGGCATAAACCCTCCACATGTAATAGCCCGGTATGCCGTAAAACGAGATGTCTTCATTCGGCGTAGGGCTTTCAGAACTGGCGACGATCACCCATTGTGTACCGTTCCACCACCAGAGATACAAATCGAAATCCGTGCCTTCGGGGGCGCGTAATGATCCTCTGTGAGAGCCGTAAGAAGCGCTGTAGTAATACGTCCCGTTCGGCTCGAAAGACTCCTGCCCCTTGAATAGCAGACCTGTGTAATGCTCGCTATTACCGCCGCCACCGTTATCGGCGAATTGCGCAAAAAGCAATTTGTCAGGTGAACCCGGTCCGGCCTCGCTGACCGCGCCCGCCGTGGCGTTGTCGAGCAGCGCGCGATTGACCTCGGCGGGTGTCGCATTAGGGTGGGTTTCGAGGTAAAGCGCCGCCGCGCCCGCCACGTGCGGCGTCGCCATCGAAGTGCCGCTCATGACCTGCGTGGCGTAATCGTTCGCAATGCCCGCGCTGGTGATCCCCGAGCCAGGGGCGAAGATGTTTACGCAGGCGCCGTAATTGGAAAACGAAGAGCGCACATCGGCATTGGTTGCGGCGCCCACGGTGATGGTGCCTTCGGCGCGCGCGGGCGAAACGTTGCACGCATCCTGATGATCGTTCATGGCGGCTACGACGAAGGTCACACCTGCCGCGATAGCGTTTTTCACGGCGGTATCCATGGCCTGGCTTACCGGGCCGCCGCCGCTCAGGTTGGCGATGGCGGGTTTAATGTGATTGGCCGTCACCCAATCTACTCCTGCGATCATGTCCGACATATTCCCCACGCCCTGGCAGTCGAAGATGCGCACGGCATAAAGGTTCACTCCCTTGGCTACGCCATACGTTGCGCCGCCAATCGTACCCGCGACGTGCGTGCCGTGCCCGTGACAATCGTTGATGCCATTTCCGTCATTGACCGCGTCGAAGGCGGGCGTCACGCGCCCATTGAATTCCGTATGCGTCGCGCGAATGCCAGTGTCAATCACATAAACATTCACGCCGCGCCCGGTCGTGTTGTAAGTGTAGCTGTTGTCCAGCGGCAGTTGGCGCTGATCTATGCGGTCAAGTCCCCAGGTAGCGTTGCCTTGCGTCAGATTTTCCGGCGTGGTTTCGTCCGGCGTAAGTGGCTCAACGCCGACTTCGGTGTCTTCTTCGACATAGGCAACACGCGGGTCTTGGCTGAGCGCCAGGGCCTGCGCCTCACTCATTTCCATCACATAACCGTTGAGCGCGTGTTGGTACGTCCGCCTGATCTGCGCGCCATAACCGGCCTCAAGCGCGCCGCCAATGGCCGCGACCGAGGCTTCACGCGCGAAGCTATTCACAGCCTCAGCGTGCAAAACGACGATGTAGCGATTGGCGATGGCTCGCGCATTGGCGTGTTTGCGAAATTTGGTCTGCACGACTTGCGCTTGAAACTTGGCCTGGCCGTGCACCGGCGTGAGTCTGGGCAACGCCGCCCACAACGCCGTCAGCACCAGCAAGGTCAGCGGCAAATGCCGCGCGAGTTGGCGCCGCCGAGTTATCACACTGCTGCAAAATGTCTTCGTCATCTGAGTTTTCATACGACTTCTCCTTCTCCGAATGTTTTGGCAGCCATTGGGCCTGCCTTATTTGATGTTGATTCTGACTGTGTTTGCCGCCTTGCCATCCACCACCAGCACCAAGTCCTGTTCGCCGCGCCCCAGCAGGCTACGCGGTAGCAAGGCATTGATTTGATCCCCGCCAGGGTCGCTCGGATTCGCGCCCGCGAATTGCACGGGTAAGACAATGCCGCCGAGTTTGAGACT
The DNA here is from genome assembly GCA_016196035.1 of Acidobacteriota bacterium. Classification (NCBI taxonomy): domain Bacteria; kingdom Pseudomonadati; phylum Acidobacteriota; species Acidobacteriota bacterium. The sequence goes on from JACPYM010000008.1 coordinate 23,608, forward strand.
GACGCTCGACAACCCCGGGTGATTGCGCAGCCCGGTGCCGAACAGAATCAAGTAGACCTGTTCGCTCGCGCCGCCCAGATCAATCGGACGCGGCACGAAGCGGCGTTGCGCGGCGTCATATTGTGCGACTTCCTCAAAGCTCAGCTTCTCGTCTTTGACGCGCACGGTGACTGCCGTCGGCACGCCTTGCCCGTTGCCGTTCGCGGTGAAAAGTCCCGGCGCGACCGCCACGATTTGCGCCGTGCCCGTCGAAACCGTGCCGTCGCCGCTGGTCACGGTGATCGTCACCGGCCCGACAGCCGTTTGCCACGGCAGGTAGTAATTGATCTGATTGGGCGAGACGAAAAAGAGACCGGCGGCGCGGGTCACACCCTGGCTATCGGTGATTTTGACCGTCGTGCCCAGCAGCACGGGCGCCACAAACCCTGCCGCCACGCCCGTCGCCAGCCGCTCGCCAAAGGCCGTCACGATCATGCCGCTCGCCAATTCGCCGCCTCTGAAACTCGCCGCCGAGACATTCGCCAGCTTGCCCTGGGTTGGCGCGCCGGTGGCCGTGGCCTTGATTTTGAAAGTGGCCGGGCCGGGGCCGTAATTGATGACCATCACGTAATACGTGCCGACCCGCAACGCTGGCGCACTGGCGGGCGTGATGGTGAGCGATTCAGAGTACGCATCCGTCTCCACTTTGTAGTCGGTGGTCAGGTAACCGCCTTCCAGCCCGACGCGTTCGCCGAAGCGCACGCAAAAATCCATGTCCGTATTGGCGTCCAATTCGATTTTGAGTTGCGTCGCGCCGCTGGGCACCTGAATCGTGTACTGCGTGCCAGAGGCCCAGCCGATATAAGGATCAAATCTGACCATGTAGGCGTCTTGCGGCACGCCCGAAGTCAGCGCCACCGTGGCGGGGCCGGGCATGGGCGTCGGGGTTGGCACGGGCGTCGGCGTGGGCGTGGGGGCCGGGCCGCCAATTTGCACCAACGCGCGGATCAGAGCGTTGGCCGGGGGGTCGCCAGGGTCGGTGATCGACGCAAAGCTCGCGCCGTTGTTATCCGAATAGAAACTGCGCGTTTCCGCCGCGCCGTTTTGGTCAATGGCGAAGCCCGTTCCCAGATACGGCGCGGGCGCTTGATAGCCGACATAAAAATCGCCGCTGGTAAGCGTCGGACCGTTGGGAATAGGGAATTCCAAAAACAGCTCGTTGCTGGCGCTGGGCACGGTCGTTTCGATGCGCGTGAATTGATTGCCCGCCGGTGGTTGCCCATTCGCGTTTTGCTGGGCAGCGATCCACAACGTGATCGGTTGCCCGGTCGGATTAGGCTCTTCCCCAATTTGGGGAACCATCAGGCGCAGCTTGCGCAAAGTGGCCGGGTAACTGGGCGGCGTCAAACGATTGACCACGATCAACCCATCGCCAAAGCCGGCAAATTCCTGCGTCCCGTCATCGAGTTTCAATTCGGCCTCGCGCGGATTGGGCAGCGGGTTGGTGCGATAGCCGATCCACTCCATGGCCGCGCGGTCGTTCTCGGTCAAATCATAGCGGTACCCCCGCAGCGTGAGCGGGTCCATTACACCGAGATATTGTTGGGTATAGAAGAAGTCTTTCCAGTGTCCGGCTTGCCGTAAATCGCCGCCGCTGTGATCACTCCGGCCCGTCGAGAGCGGCAGTTCCGCACCGCCGCCAAAAAAGACCTGCTCGCCGCCGGACGATTGCACGCGCAACGCCGACCCAAAGGTCGCAGCCGTTACACCGGGACGGAAGCGGAACAAGTCCAACACCGAAAGCATAGGCGGTTGATCCAGGCGTAATTCCTTTCTGCCGACGCCCGAGAAAAAGCCGAGCACGTGGCCGATCTCGTGAATGGCGGTCGCCGTGAAATCGGACCGCTTGAGCTTGATGCCGTCACTCTGATCGAAATCAAAGTTGAGGGCCGAATTGAAACCGATGCGCGGCGGCGGCCCCCAGCCTTCCGGCTCATGCTCCGGATCAGCCACGGGCGCAATTCGTCCGAGCGCGCGCAACATGGCCGAGCTATAGAACATTTCCGTGGCGGGGCCTTGGTTGGTCGGCACGTGATCTGGCGGCAGCGCGCGGTAAAAGGCCGCTTCTTGCGGACTGCCCGCGCCGTTGATGAGTTCAGTGCGGATAAGCGGGTAAGCATTTGGACGCGAGAGATTCTGCGAATGCGTTTTACCGCCATAACCGTCAAAAGATTGGCCGAAGAAGGTCGGCCCAAAATCCACGTCAATCACTACGGTGATCGGATTTTGAATCAGCGCCTCCCACACGCGGGCCGCGCGCAGGAAAGCCGTCTTGGCTTCGGGGAACTGATCGAGCTGCGAGGTGCCGCGCAAGACGATCTTCAAACCCGGCTGCACCTGCCCTGGCGCGCCGGGCGCAACCGCCTCGTCATTGAGCGCCTGTAAGGGCAAGCCGTGCGCGCGCCGCAGCGCCTGCGCCTCCGCAACGGTCGCTTCGCGGCAATCCAACTGCCCCGCGCGCAGTTCGAGCACCATGCCGCCCTCCACCGCCGCGAGTTGCGGATCGGCTTGCGGTTGGGTGGCAGGCGTTGCCGGATGCGCCGCGCGCACGCGCTGCACGGGACGTTGCGGCGCTGCGGCGGCACGCGCGGCAGACGCCGGTTGTAACTTCGCGCCAACCACGCCCGCCATCAACAGACAGCCGAGCGCGGTCAAAAACAGCGTTGTGCGCAGGCCGGATACGGCGTTGCGGATGTGTCGTTTCATGTTTCCCTCCTCCGATTATTTTCTCTGGTGATCGTTCCTCGTCCGTAGTCCCGGCTGATGGTGTTTGAAAAATAGATTTAACAAACGGATCGAACCACTGGGAACACTGGGAACACTGGGAAAATCAATGGGTTACCGGCTTTCCCAGTGTCCCCCGTGTCCCCAGTGGTTGCTTCACTTTGATTGTTAAACTTATTTTTCAAAGACCATCAGCCGGAAGCTTCCATAGTTCGAGACTTCCGCCTGAAGGCGGGGCTACGAACGGGTTTATTAGATCGGTTTTCATTTGCGTGTACGGTAGGCGCGCCGCGCCGGGACAGTACCGCGCGCGTGAGCAAGCGGCGCTTCGGTGTTGCGTCAGTCAGCCGTGCTTGACGCGCCGCTTGCTCACGCGCGCGGTACTGTCCCGCTGCGCGGCTTTTTTGCCATACACCGAAGTGAAAACCGATCTAGTTGCTGATGTCTATTGCGCTGGGAAGGCGCGTGTCCGGCGGCACGGGCGGCAGACCGACGACGCGGCGCTCGCCCTGAGGGTGCTCCGGCGTGAAGACGTCCACCCACTCGAAGGGGCCGGCGTTCCCCGGCACGCGCGCCGCCACCGTCCACTGGCCGTCCGCGTTGCGCACGAGCGCCAGCGGTACGCCGTGTTCGTCAAGGCGCATTTGGTAAGCTTGGCGGAGTTGCATCCACGCCTGCGTCTGCGCGAATTCGTCGCCCGCCAGCGGCGTTGACGGTCCGCCATCGGGCAACGGCGAATGGTAATCGGCTAGGCCGCCGCTCGCGCGAAACACGAGGATGCCGTGGTTGTCGAGCAGCGCCGCGTTCGGCCCGCGCCCCTCGGTCAATTGCAGGCGCACGATGATTTGTGTTTGCCGGGCTGGCCCGCCGGTGGAATTGGCGCGCGTGACGCTCTGCAACTGCAAGCCGAAATTCGGCCCGAGGCCGAGTCTGCTTTGATTGGCTTGCAACGCCTGCGCGATCTGTTCGTCGCCCCATGACGGCAGCAGGTACAGTTGCGGCAGGGCCGCTTCGTGCGCTTGCCATTCGCGCACCGAATCGGCGTCGAAAATTTCGCGCCGCATGAATTCGTCCACCAGCACGGTGTGATAGCGGCTGCCGAAAAATTCCTTATCTACTTTGAGGTAGGCTTTGCCGACGTCTTCCAACGTCATCTGGTTTTCGGGCGTGAAATCGGTGGCGCGCATTTGGATGATGCCCATGATCTCGCCGGCCTGGCGCATGGCTTCAGCAGCGCCCAGCGCGCCTTTCAACTCGTCGTAAATCCGCAGGAAGATTTTGTAGGCCGCACCGGTCAGCACTTCCGAGCGGTGGTGTATTTCTTCATCGGTGTCGGAAACTTTCTTGTCGTTGAAGGCGTCACGTAAAGCCGTGCCCGCGCCCAACAGCGCCGCGAAGGCTTCATTCATGCGCGTGGCCGCGCTCGACTGGTTTAAGTCGCCGTGGGTTTCGTTCAGCAATTGTTGCACCCGCGCCGGGTTGCGCAACGAAGCCCACAACGCGGTTTGGTCGCCGAACGATTCGCCCCAGAAACTAAAGCCCAGGTCGTCGCCATACGAGTTCGGCTTGAGCGCGAAATGCAGCGCATGCCCGGACTCATGCGCCGCGATCTCCCACGAAGACGCCAGCTCGTAAAACTTGATGTCCGTTTCGCCGGGCAGACGGTAAGGCACAATGCCAAAGAACAGGCCGTGCGCGGAACGGCTGTGAAAGGCATTGAAGTCAATGTAAAAGTGCGGGCGAATCAGCAACAGCCCGTCGCTGCCCCAGGCGATGTCGCGCCCCGCCCAGGCCTCCGCCGCGTCTTTGGCGGCATTGGCCGCCGCGAAGGCGGTGTTCATCCCCAGGTGCAAATTATTCGGCGACCAGACTTGCAAGCCTTCGCGGCGGATGATCTTGCCGTCCGGCCCGCGTTCGGGAGTGAACAAGGGAAAGCGCGCTTCATGTGGGAACCGGAAATCGCCTTGCTGATTCGCCAACGGCAGCGGCCAGGGATTCCAGGCAACCGCCTCAAGCTCCCATTTGATAGGGTCTAGCGTGTTGAAAATAACGCGCTCGTCCTCAACCCAAACCTGCTTGTTTCTGAGTATGAGGCACCCGCTTTCGTCCATTCCGAACTTGGCCGCATCCAGATGTTCAATGTCCGCCACTGCCACAAACGGGTCGTCGCGATAACACGAAAGCGGAATGAACGCCCCTCTGGCGGGAATCGTCTGTGCCTGTACGACCGGCAGTAGCAACGCCAGCAACACAAATTTGAACAGCAACAATTGCTTTTTCATGGTGAATCCCTCTCTCCTCTCCAAACGTTAATCAGTTGCGGCGCGGCCATCTGGCGGCGCGCGCGTTTTCTTTCACCCCGTACTGGCAGGAGTTCGGAAAACACCACACAGAAATTTTTATCACTTGGCGGAATTGCGTGAATTCATCAAGAAGCGGGCTAAGTCGGCTTTGGTAGGAATTATTTCTTCAGCACGTCGAAGTAGTAATAACGCACCGCTTCGGTTTGTTGCGTCGCGGTCACGCCCTTGAGCGTCAGTTCGTATTGGCCCGCGCTGAGCGTGCTGGCAGGGATGGTCAGTTGAATGACGCGGCCCGCGCGCGCGGTTTGCGGACGCAACTGATCGCGTGCCCAGACCGGCTGGCCTTGCGCGGTGCGGAGTTCGACGCGGTAGCGCTTGAAATCGTCTGCGCGCTCAAGCCCGACCTGCAACCGCGTCGTGCGCACCATGGGCGGCAGCAGCAACTGCGGACGGGTGGTGCCGCCACGCGCGATGCCCGGCGGCAAAAACAGCGCCGCAAAGAACGGCGCGCTGACGGCGCTGCCCGGCGTATGCTGGCGTTCGAGCTGTTGGGCCAACTCCTGGCTGTGCGCGCGTTCGCGTTCGAGTTGCGCGGCGAGCTCGGCGTTGCGCGCGCGTTCGCTGGCGGCTTGCTGGCGCAACGTTTCTGCCTGCTGCTGCCGCGTGTGCTGCTCCGCTTGAAGCTGTGCGAGTTGTGAGCGCAACCCGCGCGTCACGTTGAATAGCCACAGTCCGCCGATCACGAGCAGCAACGCCGCCGCCGCTAACGAAAATTGCAGCGCCGGCTGCCAGCCGCGCAGGAAAGCGCTTAACGCTTCCCACCAATGAGCCGTGGCCGGTTGCTCAGCCGCTTCAACCGCAGGGACGAGGCGCGCCAACGCGCGCGCGAATTCGACTTTCTTTTGTCGTTCGACAGAAACGAGAAAGCGGCTTTCAAACTGTTTTCGTTCCGTTTCGTTAAGCGCCCCGCGCACATATTCGTCAATCAAATCGTTCTCGGCATCCTCGATGTGGCGCAGGTAGTCGCGCTCTGCAAACGCGCGCTCTTCCAACCGCGCCTGCTCGTCTTCGGGCAAATCGCCCAGCAGATAACGCACGATCAATTGTTCATTCGCAGCTTTCAGTTCCATGTTCTTCTGCGGCTCCTGGGGATGTCTCGAACGGGAGAAGATGATTACCTTCACCCCGTACTGACGCGCCGCCAAAATCCATCACAGCTTTTTTTTCAAACACTGCTCGACACATTCTTGCAACTTCTCGCGCAACCGCAGCGCCCGCATCCGCAGCGTATTGATCGGCACTTTGAAGTGATCGGTCAGCCGCTTGCGGTTCTCAATCTTTGCGCCTTTATCGCCCTGGTAGTAATGCAAGATCAGTTCGCGGTTCTCAGCCGAGAGGCTTTGCAGGCAATGTTCCAGGCACGCAACGCGCGGGTCTAGCTCTTCAAATTCATAAACAACCGGTTCGGCGTTGCCGAGTTCGCTCAATGCGGTTTGCTGTTTAGCCAGTTCCTTGCGAATTTCGAGCAGCAACAACCGCGCGACGCCGATGGCGTATTGGGCCGGTTCCCGCAGCGTTTCGCCCGCGCTGAGTTTGCGGGCGACGCGGTTGAGCGTTTCATCGGCGTGTTCTTCAGGAAACGGGCAGCCGCGCCATTCAAACAGGCGCAGCAAATTGCCGCGCACTTCCAGATATTTCTTCCCGGCAATTTCGCGGTCTGCGTCAAAAGCGGCTAGCAACAGATCAAAGGCGTCCTGGGTCAAGGCCCATTGGCGGCGCGGCGCCGACGCGGCGGACGCATTGCTTTCCAAGTTGGCATCGGCGCGCTGATCCATCGTGCTGCGTTCACTTCCATTCGCCCTGCAACGTAAAGACGGCCCAGTAATACGGCGTTTCCCAGCGTTTGTCTTGCCACAGCGAAACCTGCGCCGCGCGCAAGGCCGCCGCCGCTGTCATTTTTTCGCCCAACATGCGTTGGTAAAAACGCTTCATCAATTCCGCCGCCGCGCGGTCGTCGGTGCGCCACAGGCTGGCAGCCACACGCGGCGCGCCCGCGTACATAAACCCGCGTGTCAGGCCGATCATGCCTTCGCCTTTGACTTCTTTGCCGAGCGCTGTTTCGCAGGCGCTGAGCACGACGAGTTCCGCCGACAAGCGCAGGTTATAAATTTCGTGCAGCCGCAAAAACCCGTTGCGCGGCTGTCCCCGTTCATCCACTTGTGACAAGACGATGCCGGAAAGTTCAGGATGCTGCTGGTTGATCAGCGCATGCGTCGCAAAATGCACGATGCGGTAATCGCCCAACTCCGCGCTGGTCGCCGTTTCACGATTGGCGGCGAAATCGAGCGCCTTCAGCGTCTGCGCGGCGGGCGCGAGGCTGGCAATCTCTTCGGCTTCGGCGCGGCTGAAGCGCAATCGAACAAACTCCGCCTCGCCCGTGCGCGTGGCGTTTGCCGTCGCCAGGCGCGGGTCGTTGCCTTGAAAGACCGGATCGGCCAACACGGCCAGCGCCTTCCCGGCTGATTTGCGGCTGGCGTTTTCCTGCCGCAGCACAGCGAGTACAGACGCCGAGGGCAGGCTGACGATTTCGTGGGCGGCAATCAGGGGCTGGGGGCTAGGGGCTGGGGGCTGCTTCTGCTTAGCCCCTAATCTCCCGTCGCTAGCTGCTGCTGCTGGCAACTGCTTCTGCTTAGCCCCTAACCCCCAGTCCCTCGCCCCTAATTCTGGCAGCGCCGCGAACGGCACGTATTGCAGCACGCTGTCGGCCACGATCAGCAACCGTTTCGCGCCCAATTCGGCGGCGACCGGGCTTAACAACACCTGGCTCAGCGCCGCCGCCGCGGGCGAATAGGCGGCGGCGGCTTGCTCCAAACGCCGTCGGCGTTGTTCCGGCGTTTCATTTGCGGGAGCTTGGTTGCGCGCGGTCAACGAGTCGTAAACGCGCCGCGCCGCCACTTCGATGTCGGCGCGCTTGGGCAAGGCAAAACTCTTGATAGAGGTTGGTGTAACGGCCCAGAGCCAACTCCGCTCTTCGCCCAGCGCGTATTCGAGCAAGAGCGTGTCGGCGTCAAGCACCGTGGTTTGAATCTCGTTCAGGTTGAGCGGCGCGGGTTGCGTGAGCGCGGCATAGCGCGGACTGGCGCGCCGAATCTCTGTTTGCACCTGTTCATAGTCGGTCGTCAACGCGCTGATTTCTTTGGCGGCGGTGGCGGCTTGTTCAGTCGTGTGCTTGCCGTTGAGCAACCGCATCTGGGCTGCCGCTTTTGTATCGAGCGCTTGTTGCAGCGTGTGTTCGCGGGCCAGCAAATCGGATGAAACGCCCTGCCGCAGGTCGGCGCGGGCTTCGGTCAGGAGTTCGAGCAAGCTGCGGGCGTGGGCGCGTTCGCAAGTTTGCAGCGCAACGGCAGCGTAGCCTGCGGCGGGTTGCTGCTCGTGCAAGCGCATCAGCAAATCAATGTCGAGTTCGTAATACTGTTGGACGGACGCCAGGTAAGAAGTGCGCAGCCCCTGACTGGCGACTTTGGTGCGCAGCGCTTCCACGAGGGCGAGCGCGGCTGCGCTTTGCGCCTGGGCATCCGTCAGTTGATTGAGGTCGCGTTGCGCGACGGCCAGGTTATACCGCGTGATCGCTTCCCCGCTGCGGTCGCTGATGATTTGCCGCAAGGACAGCGCCTGCTTGAAGCATTCGAGCGCTTTCGGGAATTCGCCCAATCCGCGGTATGCGCGCCCTTGATTGGTGAGCGTGATGGCCTCGCCGCGCCGGTCGCCGATTTCGCGCCGAAGCTGTAATGCCTGTTCATAAAACTGTAGCGCTTTGCGCTGATCGCCTAAATCGCCGTAGGTCTTACCCAGATTGCCCAAGGTGGTCGCTTCCATCGAACGCGCTCCCCGGCTGAGTGGCAGGGCGCGTTGATAGTATTCCAGCGCCTTTTGATGTTCTTTCAACTTGCCATAGGCCACGGCGATGTTATTGAGCGCGGTGGCTTCTTCGACGCGGTTCCCGGTGGCGCGCTTGAGTTCCAGCACTTGTTCCAGAAACTCCAACGCCTTCAGCGGGTCGCCCAAGTCATCATAGAGTGTGGCGATGTTATTGAGTGCCGTGCTTTCCCCCGCCCGATGATTGAGCGCCCGGTAAAGCGGCAGGGCGCGCTGATAAGAGTCCAGCGCCTGCTGGCTCTCACCCAGATAATTCTGTACGAGGCCGATGTTATTCAGCAGCGTGGCCTCGCCGTATGGATCGCGCATGGCCCGCTTGAGTACTAGCGCGCGGTTGAAAAGCTCCAACGCCTGTTGTTGTTCGCCGAGGCCGCTGTAAATCACGCCCATGTTGCCGAACACGGCGGCTTCCATTGAACGATCACCCAGCGCCTGATAGATGTCCAACGCCTGCTGATACGGCGTGAGCGCCTTTTGCGGATCGCCCAATTCGCCATAAACCGCGCCCATGTTATAGAGCGTTTGGGCGGCGCCGCTGCGGTTGCCAGCCGCCTGATGGAGCGGCAACGCCCGTTGCTGATAGGCCAGTGCCTGCCGGGATTCGCCGAGTAGTTTGTACAAATGCCCGATGGTGGAGAGCGTAACGGCCTCTTGGCCGCGATCTCCCAGGGCCTGCCAGAGCGGAATCACTTTTTCGTATTTCTCAATCCCCTGCCGCACGGAATCCGCCGATCCCTGATAGGTAATCGTGGCCTCCGCAAAGGCACGTTCGGCGATGATGCGCGCTTTGTCCTGTGGTGTCGCCGCCCGCACCTCTTCTAGCCTCACCTCATAACGCCCCTGCGGCGCATGCTGCTGCATCGGGCGCACCTGCAACCGATAAGCGCCAGAGGTTTCCGCAACCAGCGAAACCGGCTCCGGGCCTTCCGCGCCAACCGGGCTGTCGAGATCGGCGAGCTTCTGACCGTTGGGGCTGTAAAGCGTGACCAGCAAATTAACGCCCTGTTGCTCAACCACCGCGCGCATGAACTGCCCGGCGGCAAGTTCGATCTGGTAGGCGTGCGTTTCGCCGCCGCTGATTTCCCGGCTCAGCGGTTTGCCCAGTTCGAGCGACACATTGTCTTGCGCAAACAAGCGGGCGGGCGGGTGCATCGTCAGCAGGCTCAGGGCCAGCAGACTGGCGCAAAACGCACGCCAAACATTCGGGCCGCGGCGGAAGTCGGTCTGAACAGCAGAACTGGCGAGATGGAAACAAGGCTGGCGCATAACTGTGCTCCTGTGTTGAACCTGCGCATGCGGTTCGCGTCGTTCGTAACCACGCTCAAAGCGCGGGCGACCTTGCAAAAGCTTCGGGCAATCTGTAACTCAAAAAAGTAGGCGTGGCAACTTCATGCCCGTCTAAAAGGTGCGGGTTCCTCCGCCTGCCCTTAACATGCCCGAAGCCGCAACAACGCGCGTTTGTGGCCTCAGCAAAGTACGCACTACGGCAACGCGCAGGTTTGAGTTGCCGAAATTGTTCGGCATAATCCAGCGCCTATGCCAGACGAAAAACGCTTCCACCGCGTCGCCACCCGCGCCGAAATCACACCACAAACCGGCCTGCGAGTGCAGGTCGGGACGCATGAAATCGCCATCTTCAATCGCGCGGGCACTCTTTACGCGCTCGACAACCACTGCCCCCATCGCGGCGCTTCGCTCGCTGAAGGTTTTGTGGATGGCGGGCGTGTGCTTTGCCCGCTGCACCTATTCGATTTTGATTTGCAGACGGGGATGTGCGGTGCGGTAGGTGAATTGAAAGTGATGACGTATGAGGTGAAGGTGGAAAGTGATGAGGTCTTTGTGCTGGTTTGAACCGTTTGGTGGAATACAATTTGGCAGCGTTTCAACTGCACAGCTTATTCAGCCCCCTTGCTTCTACCCAGCCAAAAACACGCTTTAACACCCACCACGGCACACCGGCGACATCCAGTTCGATTTCAATGTCAGAAAACTGATCTGTGAAATCCGCGAGCCAGATCGGCCCAACCTGTTCAAGCGATTCGCCTGCCTCGGTACACACTCGGAGAGCAAGCGCATCTTTGGCTCTGAAGGTGGCGATGCCCTCTGGCGTACTGGAATTGGTGTAGTCTGAATATCGGATGGTGTTCCAGATGACGGGCTGAATTCTCTGATACGCATCGGTTGGGTGGAATACGCCCGACACGCCACCCATTGATGGGTCTGTCGGCGTGAGATCAGCCCAACCAACTAGGTCATTACCAGCGAATAGTAGAATTCTTGTCACGGTTGTCCTTCACGCCAGAGTTCACCAGGGTAGCAGCCGAACTATCAGTTCGCTGGAGATAAGCCATCATTGAATCTGCAACATCCGATCCAACGCCACCCGCGCCCAGCGCGCCGTCTCGTCATCCACTTTGATCTGATTGACGACGTGGCCCGCCGCCAGATTCTCTAACGACCAGGCCAGATTTTCGGGCGCGATGCGGAACATGGTCGCGCACATGCACAAGTCGGGTGCGAGCAGCGTGACCAGCTTGTCGGGGTGCTGTTTCGTCAGGCGATTGACCAGATTCAATTCCGTGCCCACGGCCCATTGGCTGCCTGCCGGAGCTTCACAAACGGTCTTGATGATGTATTCGGTCGAGCCGTTCAGATCGGCTTTACTGACGACTTCATATTTGCATTCGGGATGCACCAGCACCTTAATGCCCGGATGTTCGGCGCGGCGGTCGTCCACGTGACGCGGCAAAAAGCGCCCGTGCACCGAACAGAAACCTTTCCACAAAATCAGCTTGGCCGCGCGCAACTGCTCCGGCGTGTTGCCGCCCAGTGGTTGGCGCGGGTCCCACACCGCCATACGGTCGAGCGGGATGCCGAACTTGACGCCCGTGTTGCGGCCCAGATGTTCATCGGGGAAGAAGAACAATTTCTCGCTCTGTCGCAGCGCCCAATCAAACAGCGGCACGGCATTGGATGAAGTGCAAACCACGCCTTCGTGACGGCCACAAAATGCCTTGATGGCCGCCGATGAATTCATATAGGTGATCGGCAACATTGAGGCGATGCCCAGCTCTTCTAATTGCTCCCAAGCCGACTCGACCTGTTCGATCTGCGCCATGTCGGCCATCGAACAGCCCGCCGCCAGATCGGGCAGGATGACCTGCTGCTGCGCGCCGCTCAGGATGTCCGCCGATTCGGCCATGAAATGCACGCCGCAAAACACGATGTAATCGGCGTCGGGGCGCGTGTTGGCCTGCTGCGCCAGTTTGAACGAATCACCCGTGAAATCGGCGTGGCAGACGACATCGTCGCGCTGATAGTGATGCCCCAGAATCACGACGCGGTCGCCGAGCGCGCGCTTGGCCGCTTGGATGCGGTCGTAAAGTTCATGTTCGCCCAGGCTCAGATAGTCTTCGATTTTTTTCACGCCGCCCGGATTCATCGTGACGTGCGGAGCGTAGGTTGGTGTCGCGGTTGTCGTGCTCATGCTTCCTCCTGCTTGTTTTGGTTAGTGTACTTTGTACACCGCAGGCAAAGTGTACTGGTGACACTAAGTCTGCGCAAGTGGATTTTTGGTTGAAGGGGATTAAAGAAAGATTGTGCTGAAATTGATCGAACTTTTGCTTGGCGAAGCGACACAGATAGCCATCAACTCTCTTGTCCCCGATTGATGCCGAGCGCCTTCATGCGCCGGTAAAGATGGCTGCGATCAATGCCCATCAGTTCAGCCGTGCGCGTAATGTGGCCTTCGGTTTCGGCCAGTTTGCGCAGAATGTATTCGCGTTCATAAGTCTCAGCGGCCGCGCGGTAAGAGTCGAAATTGTAGCTGGACGCGGGCGGCACCTCGGCCCCCAGAATCGGCAGGTCGTCGGCTTCGATCTGTGGCCGCGCGTGCATGATGATGACGCGCTCGACCGTGTTGCGCAGTTCGCGCACGTTGCCGGGCCAACTGTAACTTTGCATCCGCTCAATAGCCGAAGGTTTGAACTCTTTGGGCGGGCGGCCATTGGCGACCGAAAATTCGCGGCGGAAGTGTTCGACCAGCAGCGGCACGTCTTCCAGCCGTTCGCGCAACGGCGGGATTTCAAACGGGATGACGTTCAGGCGATAAAACAGATCAGCGCGAAAGGCGCCGCTCTCGATTTCTTCTTCCAGCTTCTTGTTGGTGGCGGCGATCACACGCACATCCACGTTGACCGTCGCTTCTGATCCCACTGGCTCGAAGCGTTGCTCTTCCAGGGCGCGCAAAACTTTGGATTGCGTCCTCAGACTCATATCGCCGACTTCATCGAGAAAGAGCGTCGCGCCATCGGCCCGCTCGAACTTGCCGCGCTTGGCCTGGGTCGCGCCGCTGAACGCGCCTTTGAGGTGGCCAAAGAGTTCCGATTCGATCAACTCTTCTGGGATCGCGGCGCAATTCACTTCGACGAAGGGTTTGCTGGCGCGCAGGGATTGAGCGTGCAGCGCGCGTGCGACCAGTTCTTTGCCGGTGCCCGATTCGCCATACAACAGCACGCGCCCGCTGGTCGGCGCGGCGTAACGAATCTGCTGGCGCAAGGCGCGCATCGGCACCGATTCGCCGATCATCGCGTAGCCGCGTTCGAGTTGGGCCTGCAATTCGGAGTTGGCAGTTTCGAGTTCGCGCTGGCGAATTGCGTTCTTGATGGTCAGCACGGTCTTTTCGAGCGCCAAGGGTTTTTCGATGAAATCGTAAGCGCCCAGCTTGGTCGCGCGCACGGCGGTCTCGATGCGCCCGTGGCCTGAGATCATCACGACGCTGACATCGGGATAGGCCGCTTTGATGCGCGCCAGTGTTTCCAACCCATCCATGCCCGGCATCCAAACGTCCAGCAGCACGCAGGCAAACAAGCGGCGTTCGAGCGCGTGCAAAGACTCTTCGCCACTTGCCACGGCAGTGACGCTGAAACCTTCGTCTTCGAGCACGCCGGTCAGCGATTGGCGGATGCCGGGTTCGTCATCCACGATTAATATCGAATGGGCCATAAGTTCAGTGCTTGGCCCTGGGAGCGCAGGCATCTCTGCCTGCTATAAAAGAAGTCGCGCAGCCTTCCTTATCCCTGATCTGGGAAGAAGGAAGGCTTCGCCACTTTTTATAAAACAGGCAAGGGTGCCTGCGCTCCCAGGTTTATACGTTCAATTATTCAACGGCAACTCAAGCGTGAAGCGGGCGCCGCGCGGCAGGTTTTCGCTCACGCGGATGCGCCCCTGATGTTCGGCCACGATACGGCTAACGATGGCCAGCCCCAAGCCGGTGCCGCGTTTGCGCGTCGAAAAGTATGGGTCAAAGATACGTTCGCGGTCAGCGGGCACAATGCCGGGGCCGGTGTCGGCGACGGTCAGTTCCAGCGCATCGCGGTCGGCGAGTTCGCGCGTTTCAACCGTGATGCGGCGTTCGTGTTGCGCATCGTTGCTGCTGGAGATTGCCTCAGCAGCATTATCAATCAAGTTGACCAATACGCGTTTGAGCTGTTCGGGATCGAGCCAGACCGATGGTAAATCAGAAGCCAGCCGCGTTTCCAAGCGCACACCATCCAACCGTTCGTCATAAAGTTTGAGCGCGCCCGCGACCACGACATTCAACGAACTGAGTTCGAGTTGTGCGTTAGGCAAACGAGCGAAAGTCGAAAATTCATCCACCATGCGTTGCAGCGTCTCGACCTCGGTGCCGATCAACGTCGTGCATTCGCGCACCAGCTTTGACTGGCGTTCGGTCAGATTGGACGGCGAACCATTCGAGCCATTCGTACCATCTGCGTTCAGCAACAGGTTTTTCGCCAGCCGATCTGCGGACAAACGAATCGGCGTCAGCGGATTTTTGATCTCGTGCGCCATGCGGCGGGCGACCTCGCTCCAGGCGGCGCGGCGTTGGGCTTCGATCAGTTCGCTTAAATCTTCCAGCACGATGACCGCGCCGCGCGTTTGGCCCGCCGGATCGTGCAGCGCCGTGACCGTGATGGCGGCGTCGAGCTTGGCATTGTTGGCAAGCGTGAAATGGACTTCGCGCGTGACCGAATTGACGCGGGCGGCGCGGCGCGTCATACGGCGTAACTCTTCGCGTTGCTCTTCGGGCAGCAGCGCGCCCAGTGCTACGCCGGATTCGGGCGGCGCATCCAGATGCAATAGGCGTTGCGCCGCCGGATTGATCGTCGTGATGTTGCTGTGTTCGTCCAGCGAGATCACGCCCGCCGAGAGGCTTTGCAAAATGGTTTCGATGTAGCGGCGGCGCTCTTCCAGCGTGCGCCGGTTGGACGACATTTCCGCCGTCATCTCATTGAACGACGTGGCCAGCGCGGCCAATTCGTCATCGCCCACGACGCTGGCGCGATAATCCAGATCGCCTTGCCGTATGTGTTGCGTTGCTTGCGCCAGTTGTTGCACCGGATCGGCGATGCCGCGCGCGACATAGAGCGCCAGCCAGAAGGCGATGAACAGCACCAGCAGCGTCAGCAGCAAGAGCGTTTGCATTGAAGTCTGGCGAATGGCGCGTTTGTCGCTTTTGAGTTTTTCGTAAGTCGTCTCGACCTCGCGGATGCGGTTGATGTTGTTGGCGAAATCTTCTTCGGCTGGCTGGGCGATGACAAAGGCGCCGCCCTGTTCGGTGGGCACGGCGGCGACCAAATGGATCGTGGCTTTGCCCTGCGCCGCCGATTCGGTCAATTCGGCGCTGAAACGTGCGCCCTGCAAGGCCTTTGCGCGCGCTGCCAGCCAAGTCTGGCGAAACTTGTCGGAAAGCTGCCGGGGATCGAGCTGGCCATGCTGGGCGATGATTTGTCCGTCTTTGTCGTGCAATTGCCCCAGTTCCAGATGCTGCGTGGCGGCCTCTTTGCCAAGGATCGCGAAACGTTGTTCGGGCGCGGCGTGCAAAAGCATACGGCTAATCGTCTCGGCGGTGCGTTCCAACCCTTCGCGTTCGCCTTTGAGATATTGCGACTGGATGTAAAGCGCATTGGAGAGCATCTCGTCCGCCGGTAAGCTGAACCATTTCTCCAGGCTGCGATTGAGAAAGCCGTAGGCCCCGAAAAACATAAACGTCACCGGCAACAACGACAGTACGACCGAATAAAACACCAGCCGCTGTTTGAACCGCGCCCCCGACTTGCCCGCTTGCTGTTCGCGGCGCAACTTGATGATGTTGCGTACAAACACCATCAGCAACACCACAAAGGCCAGGAAGTTGAACGTCGAGAGCGCAAAGAGAATATACGTGCCGCTGGCCGTATCCGGACGCACCCAGGGCAGCGTGTCGAAGGCTTGCTGAACGAACAGCAGCGTAAACAGCAGGCCCGTGATGACCGCCAACACCACAATGCGCGTGCGGCGGCGCTGGATGCGGCGCGCGAGTTGTTCATCGGTTTGCGTGGCGGGTGTGTTCATCTTGAGTGCCTTGTAAATGTTTAGGAAAGTTGCGCCCGTGGATTCTAGCGCAGCGTTTGGAAGCGCGGCAATCTATGTTCAATAACCGCATCTTGCCCAGCCAGCAACCACGCACCTATGATGCGGCGCGTATGAGCCTTTTCATCCACCCGCAAACCGGATTGTTACGCAGCGGCTGGCGTGTGCTGGGGTTTGTGTCCATTGCCGTGCTGCCACGCATTGCGGCGGCGTTCGTTACCCTCCCAGCGCCTGCGACGGCGAAGACCGAAGCTGTCTTTGAGATGAGCGGCGCAATGATCGTGGTTTATCTGGCGCTGGTCATTTGGGTCGCACTGGTGTCGTGGTTCTGTCTGCACTTTCTGGAAGGGTTGCGTTTCGGCGCGCTCGGCTATGCACTGCATCGCGGCTGGTGGCGCGATGTCTTGCTGGGGTTGGCGATGAGCGTGTTGATGATCGTCGTGGTCGTCGCGCTGCAAACCCTGAGCGGCGGCACAAAATTGCAATTCAATCCGCTGGGCTGGCGCACGTTGATTGGCGGCTTCACACTGGCGAGTGGCTTGCTGTTGATGGCGGCGGTGTTTGAAGAAATTGTCTTTCGTGGCTATGCCTTTCAAACACTGTTACGCGATGTCCCGGCGGTCGTGCCAATGGTCTTACTCGCGTTGGTCTTCGGTTTGGCGCATTGGTCGAATCCCAACCGGACGCTGTTTTCGGCTATCAACACAGCGTTGGCGGGCGTGTGGCTGGCGGTCGCCTATCTGAAAACACGCAGCTTGTGGTTTCCGACGGCGCTGCATTTCGGCTGGAATTGGACGATGGGCTTGTGCTTTGGCTTGCCGATTAGCGGCCTGCCGTTGCGCAATTCGTTGTTGCTTTCAACCGATCAAGGGCCGCGCTGGTTGACGGGCGGCAGTTATGGTTGCGAGGGCGGCGTGCCCGCGACCATTATTTTCGCGCTCGCCACGCTTTTGATTTGGCGCGCCGGGTGGTTACGGGCGACGCCGGAGATGGTTTCGGCTACGGCTCAATGCGCACCGGAAACCGAAGCACCGCTCAAACTCGGTCTCAATGAACCTGCTTGATTGCTGGTTGGTATTACCACCTGTGACCACGCCAAACGCATTCACTTTTCCGCGCTGATTGGCTATCTTGCCCACGTAATAAAAATTCTAAATGCCCTCATTACTGCGGGTGATTGCGTTATCCACCCACACGAACAAGGCAAAACACGAAATCATCATTTCTGGCGCGAGAACCAAGCGCGCTGATGACAATCGCAACGTCATTCAACAAAGGAGCGGTTTATGGATCCGAGACCTGTGAAAGTGACGACCCAAGCGGGCTGGAATCCCAGCAGCTACGGTCTCGATAAACAAGGCTTGTTGGCCAAGCTGGCGTATTGGAATTTACCAGCCGGAGAACTTTACGAGCACGTCATTCGCCGCAACGAAGGCCAAGTCGCCCACCTGGGGCCGCTGGTCGTCAACACGGGCCAGCACACGGGCCGTTCGCCCAACGACAAATTCATCGTGCGCGAACCGTCCTGCGAAGAACACGTCTGGTGGGGCAAGGTCAATCGCCCATTTACCGAAGCCAACTTCGACCGCATTTACGCCAAGGTGTTGCAGCACCTGCAATCACAAGAAGTTTATGTCCAGGATTGTTTCGCGGGCGCCGACCCGGCCTTCCGCGTCCCGATTCGCGTGATCACCGAATACGCCTGGCACAGCCTGTTTGCGCGCCACATGTTCGTGCGCCCCGATTGGGACAAACAAGCGGCCAGCCACGTGCCCGAGTTCACCGTCATCAACACGCCCTCGTTGCAAGCCCACCCGGCGACCGATGGCACCACCTCCGGCACTTACATCCTGATGAATTTCGCGCGCAAGTTGATCCTGATCGGCGGCACCAGCTACGCGGGCGAGACCAAGAAGTCCATCTTCACGCTGTTGAATTACCTGCTGCCCTTGCGCGGCGTGCTCTCGATGCACTGTTCGGCCAACATTGGCGCGAGCGGCGACGCGGCGATTTTCTTCGGGTTGTCGGGCACAGGCAAAACGACGCTCTCGGCTGACCCCGAACGCAAGCTGATCGGCGATGATGAACACGGCTGGTCGGAACGCGGCGTCTTCAACATCGAAGGCGGCTGTTACGCCAAAGTCATCAACCTCTCGCCCGCAGCCGAACCGGAGATTTATGCCTGCACGCGCCGCTTTGCTACGGTGCTCGAAAACGTGACGATGGACCCAGTCACGCGCCGCTTGAACCTGGACGATGGTTCTGTCACCGAAAACACGCGCGCGGCCTATCCGCTGTCTTACATCTCGAACCATGAACCGTCGGGCATGGGCGGCCATCCGAAAAACATCATAATGCTCACCGCCGACGCCTTCGGCATTCTGCCGCCGATTGCGAAGCTGACGCCCGAACAGGCGATGTACCACTTCATTTCCGGCTATACGGCCAAGCTGGCGGGCACCGAAAAAGGTTTGAGCAGCGAGCCGCAAGCGACCTTTTCGACCTGCTTCGGCGCGCCGTTTATGGTGCATCATCCGGGCGTGTATGCCGAACTGTTGCGCGAACGCATCGCCAAGCACAATGCCAATTGCTGGCTGGTCAACACCGGCTGGTCGGGCGGGCCGTATGGCGTCGGGCAGCGCATGAAAATCGCCTACACACGCGCGATGGTGCGCGCCGCGCTGGACGGACGTTTGAACGATGTGCCGACCGAAGCCGATCCGATCTTCGGCGTGCATGTGCCGACGGCTTGCCCCGATGTGCCGAGCGAAGTGCTGAAACCGCGCAACACCTGGCCGGACAAAAACGCCTACGACGAAAAGGCCAGGCATCTGGCGAAGCTGTTTAACGAAAACTTCAAACAATTTGAAGCGGGCGTGACGGAAGCGGTGAAGGCGGCAGGGCCGCGCGCCTAGGTGCTAGGTGTAGCGGCGCTTGTGTGAAGATGTAAGTAGGCGGCAGCGGCTTCAAAGCTTCTGCCGCCTTTGATTTTTTACGAGCGGTTTTCGTCTTCCGCCTCGCGGCAAAGAAGTCTCGCGGCAAGCAGCACCCAAGAGCGGCCATTACTTGCAGAGCGCGGCCCTGCGATGATTGGCGCAGACCAGCTGCTTCAAGGCTTTGATCTCACCGCGCTGGCTGGCGAGTTGGGCTTGTTGTTGGTCGTTGCGCCGTTGCTCAGCGCTGAGTTGTTTTTGATATTGCGCGATCTGCGCCTGCTGTTCCTGGATGGCCCTGATCGCCACCGGCAGCAGTCCGAGGTAGTTCAGGCCGAGCGGTTGGGCTGGGTCAGCCTCACGTTGTACCAACTCCGGCAGCACATCCTCAACCTCCTGGGCGATTAGGCCGAGTTGGAGTTGCCCCTCCGGCTGCGCTTTCCACTTCCAGGTCACAGGCCGCAACCGGAGCACTTGCGACAGACCGTAGCCGAGCGGCTTGACCTGCTGTTTCAGCCGGGCGTCGGAGGGGTTTGAGAAGACGCCGTCAACGATGAGATTGCCGGTGATCCCTACTCGGCCATTGAAATAACCGGCGTGGCCGATGGTGTTGCTGTTACCGTTATCTCCGTAGACGCCCGTGCCGGAAATTGTATTTCCGGCCACTCCAAAACCACCGGGGCTATAGCCCGAAACGCCCGTGCCGCTGCCGGTACTGAGGCCGCTCACCGCAATGCCGTTAATGTTATTATCGCTTTGGCCTTGTATGCCGATGCCGCTACTGCTGAGACCATACACGCCATAGCCGCTATTGCTTCTGCCAAACACCCCATCTCCCGTGCTACTTTGGCCAGCCACGCCGCTCGCGAGGGTACTAGAGCCAATTACGCCATAATTGCTGGTGCTTTCGCCATGCACACCGAAGTTAGCGCCGCTCTTGGCAAAAATGCCGGTGTCGTTGCCACCCTCAACATGAAGCTTAACTAAAGGGTTAGTAGTCCCAATGCCCACATAGCCTGAGGCCCGCTGGATGAACAGGTGTGTCCCAATGCCGTTGCCAGCGTCGTTGTACGCATCAAGCCTGAAATTGGAGCCTGCGTTGCTGCCGCTTTCCGCGCTATTGTCGGCGAACAGCAGCCAGCGGTTGAAGTTGTTCTTGCGGTAAGCGAGGACGGAGTTTTGAGACGCCGCCGTGGCATCAATGATGACGTAGGCGTCTGCGCCGGAGCGCCGCGCCGTGACGACTGCTCCATCGCCGTTGGCGCCTGTGATCGTGACGCCGCCATTGGCCCTCAGATTGCCGCCCAGCGTGCCGTTGCCGCTGATATTGAAATTGCTGGCGGCTTGCGGGCTGGTTGTGTTCTGAATGTAATTCGCGCTGCCCGCCGTCGGCGGGCGCGCATCGCTCAAGCGCGCGTCGCCCGTCAAGATATACTGATTGGCCGCCACGCCGCCCAACTGCAAGGCATTCTGCGCCGTCATCGTGTTCAGACTCTGCACGGCATACGGCGTCGAGGTGATCGGTTGTAGCGGGCTGAGCGCAGTGAATACGCCGGTGCTCACGCCCGGCCGCACGCCGATTTCCAGCCAGCGATTCGCCCCCGAAAAAGCCGCCGCTCCGAAATCGAGCGTCACGCTGAAGATGCCATTGGCGACTGCCACATCCTCGCGGACGAGGGTCGTGCCCACCTGATTGCCGCTTACCAGCGCATCGAAGAGACGAAACTGCAAATCATACGCGCCAGTGGCGGGATTGCCCGCGTCCGTAAGTTTGCCTTGATAGGTGAACGCGGTCGTTTGGGCCAACGCGGTGGCGCAGACGCTGATCGCCAACAACAGCATCAACGACAGCCAGGCCGCCCATTTGCAATCAGCCTGAGACAGATGATTCATAGCAACTTCTCCTTTACTTGCAAACATTGATGTTCGGATGGTCAGCCGACCGGCTAACGACGCACGCGTCAACGCAAACAAGCAGTCAGTTGACCGCGTGAGAGCGCGTAATCGTAGCCTGCTCAGTGGCGATTGTGTAGCTTGCTCAAGCATAGCAGGGCGGCGGCATAAAGTAGTTTGGTAGTGATGAACAGTAAGGCTGTGGTTTTGCCGTCGCGTAGTGGCGACCTGAGTTTAGCCCGGCGTTTCAACGCTAGCATAGCGGTGTCTGTGGAAACTTGGCGTTCTTGGCGTCTTGATGTTCCGGAGATTCTTTAGTGGGCAGGCAAGTTAAACCGCGCAAGGCTGAATGGTGCGAGATCAACGGACGGCACGCCACCCAGCACCAGTTCGCTCACTACCTTAGCTGTGATCGGCGTCAACAGGATGCCGTTGCGGTAATGGCCCGTGGCATAAATCAACCCTTGCACCTCAGCATCTGCCCCCAGCACCGGCCAATCATCACCGGCTTTCGGGCGCAAACCGGCCCAGGTTTCGACCAATGGCTGCGCGGCCAGCGCAGGCGTCAGCGCACATGCACGCTGGATGATCGAAGCAATGCCGCCAGCGGTGTTGCGTTTATCGTAGCCCGCATCCTCAGTGGTGGAACCGGCAATCACGAAGCCGCTGAGGCGCGGAATCAAATAAGCGTCGCGCGCGTAAACGACGTGTTGCAGCGGTGGCTCAGGCATTTCAAACGCCACCATCTGCCCGCGCACCGGTTTGACCTTTGCCAGATGCGAAAGCAGTCCAGCCTGGAGCGGGATTGTGGTTGACCAACTGCCAGCGGCGAGGATGACGGTATTGGCGTCGAGGTGCTCACGCGAGGTCAAGACGCCGGTCACGCGCGCATCGGCAATCTCAACCGACAGGGCTTCGGTGCGCGGCTGGAACACGACGCCAGCCTTGCGCGCGGCCAGTTCGAGCGCCTTGACCAGTCGCCGATTGTCTACCTGATGATCGTCGGGGAATTTCAGCGCCCAGCGCAGCTTGTCGGTGACCAGAGGTTCCAGCTTGCGCACGCAATTGGCCTTTAGCTTTTTGACGTTCAACCCCGCCGCGTGTTGCCATTGCCAGCGGTGTTCTAGTTCCGCTTCGTCTTCGTCAGTCAGCGCCAGATAGAGCGTGCCTTCGATGCGGTATTCGATGTCAATGCCAGAGGCTGCGCGCAATTCGCGGGCGAAATCGGCGTAGAGGGCGCGGCTGGCTACGCACAGATCGAAGAAGGCATCGGCGCGGTCGGCTTCGGCCAGCGGGGCGAGCATACCGCCCGCCGCCCAGGAAGCTTCCTGACCGATAGCGCCGCGTTCGATGACGACGACGCGTTGACCGGCTTGGGCCAGGTGCCAGGCGATGGAACAGCCAATGACACCGCCACCGATGATGGCGGTGTCAAAGCTGGGAAAGGATGCTGACATGTGGGAACCGAATTACGCCGCACTGGGCGCAGCATCCGTGGGTGGCGCGGGCGGCGCGTCTTCCGTGAAGCCACAGGCGCGATCGTCTTCGCGGCGGATGTGGCGGGCGCGTTCGACGTGGCGCTCCATGCACTTAATCTCTTCGTCAATCAGCGTGTCAACGACGCTCTTGATGCCGGTCAGCACGTCTTTTTTGAATTTGGCGAAGTCGTCGGCGGTCTCTTCGGGCAGGGCGGCCCAGAGCGAACTAAACAGATCGCCCAGCGGATCGAAAACGTGGTCTTGTGGTTCAGCCATTGTGTTACTCCTTGGTTCCAACGGTTAATCAATCGAGCAACTGACGACGCAGTTGTCGGTTTCCCAGAGGCGCACCTTGTAAACCTGAAGCCGGTCGTTGTTGATTTGCGCGCCGACTTCACGCAGGAAGTAAGCGGCAATCTCTTCGGCAGTCGAATTGATCTCGCGCTCAAAGGGCGGCAGGTCGTTGATGTTGCGATGATCCAGATAATCCACTACTTTGCCGGTCGCCACTTTCAGGTCAGCGAAATCAATCAACATGCCAATTTGGTTGAGTTGGCGGCCCCGCGCGTGGACTTCGACCTTGTAATTGTGTCCGTGCAGGTTGGCGCATTTGCCTACGTAATCGCGCAGGTAATGCGCCGACGAAAAACTCATCTGGATCATGACTTCGTGCAACATCGGCGGCGAGTATAGCACGCAGAAAAGTTGAAAGTTCAAAGGGCGGCGGCTAAAGTGGCGAGGCAATCAACCCATCACGTTGAACTGACAACTGACAACTATGAATCGCTAACTCAACTTATGACACACAAAATCACCCTCATTCCCGGCGACGGCATCGGGCCGGAGATCTCAGGCGCGGTCGTGCGCATCATCGAAGCCAGTGGCGTTGACATCGAATGGGAGAGCTACATCGCAGGGGCTGAGGCGCTCGCGCGCTTTGGCGATCCGCTGCCGGACAACGTGCTCGAATCCATCCGGCGCAACAAGGTCGCCTTGAAAGGGCCGCTGACCACGCCGGTCGGCAAAGGCTTCGCCAGCGTCAACGTGCGTTTGCGCAAGACCCTAGACCTTTACGCCAACCTGCGCCCGGTGCGCACACTGCCCGCGATCAAGACGCCCTTTGGCGACCTCGATCTGATCATTGTGCGCGAAAACACCGAGGGGCTTTATGCCGGGCTGGAGCACATGGTCATCCCCGGTGTGGCGCAAAGTTTGAAGATCATCACCGAGAAGGCTTCGACGCGCATCGCGCGGTTCGCCTTCGAACTAGCGCGCCGCGATGGCCGCAAGCGGATCACTTGCATCCACAAGGCCAATATCATGAAGCTTTCCGACGGCCTGTTCCTGGACTGCTTCCGTGCGGTCGCGGCGGACTATCCTGACATCCGGGCCGACGACCGGATCGTGGACAACGCCTGCATGCAACTGGTGATGAACCCGCAGCAATTCGATATGCTGTTGCTGGAAAACCTGTATGGCGACATCGTTTCTGACTTGGCGGCTGGCCTGGTCGGCGGCCTGGGTGTCGTGCCGGGCGCTAACATTGGCGAACTGGGCGCGGTGTTTGAAGCCGTGCACGGCAGCGCACCCGACATTGCGGGCAAGAATCTAGCTAACCCGACGGCGCTGTTGCAATCTGGGATTCAGATGTTGCGCTATCTGGGCGAACGCACGGCTGCCGATTTGATTGAAAAAGCGTTGTTTCACACCCTGTCGTCAAAGAACGTCCGCACACGCGATCTGGGCGGCACGGCGCATACGACGGAGTACACCGAAGCGATTGTAGCTTCGATGAAAGAGCTGGGCGGTTGAAGCGCAAAGACAAGCATGAACAAAGAAGGGCGGCGTTGATCGAATTGGATCAACGCCGCCCTTTTGCACTGAGCAACCGTTTATTTGAAATTCGGATTGGGCGTCATAAACACGAGCAGCGTCAGCCGTTCGGCACTGGCGTTTTTCACGCCGTGCACTGAACCTGCCGGGGCGAACACGATTTGCTGCTCGCCCAATTCTTCAAACTCTTCGCCCACTTGAAACGTGCCGCGCCCGTTGAGCACGTAATAGAGCTTGTCTTCATCCGCGTGGGCGTGCGCCTTTTGCGCCTGCCCCGGTTCCAGGCAGTACACGTCGCAGAAAAAATTCCTGGTTTCAAACAGGTTCAACTTCTGCATCTTTTCAGCGGAAAAGCGCAGGTTTGCGAGCACATCTTTGTGATTCATCTCGATTGTCTATCAATCAGTTGGTTGGGGAAATCGCCAAGCCGAATCCAACACTCGGCTCAATATTCCAGCTTGCCGTTGTACATCATCTCCGGCACCTTGAACCGCATGTTGAGTTTGAAGTCCTTGCCGACCTCGGAATAAAACCGCACGTAACCGCTGTCTTCGGTGATGAACGGCTTGTCTTCATACGCTCTGGGAAAGATGAACTTGGCACCCATGCCATCGCTGATCGGGGCTTTGTAATCTTTCAGGAACAGGCGCTTGCCATCCTTGCGTTCCAGATAAGTCGCGTTGGCCAGCAACCCCAGATTGGCGGAGTTGAAAGTTTGCATGACACGGCCCGTAAAGCGTTGATCACTGCTGTCATAATCAACCGCGACCACGATCCATTCGTTGGAAGTTTGCTCGGCAAAGGCCTTCAACTGCGCTTCCATCTGCGGGTTTTGCAAGATGACGCGACGCGCAAAGGCTTCGCGCACGGGTTTGGCGGACAGGAAACGGATACGGAAATTGATATTGACCGCCTGGTTGAGCGCGCCCTGCGCATTGCGGTCGTTGCCGCCGGTCAGGCCGCCGCTGTTGCCGGTCGAAGCCGCCCCGCGCGTAGTGCCGCCGCCGCTCGCCGTCGGGCTGTAAAACATTTCCGACGTATTAGTCTCGGTCTGCGTCTGCCCCCAGGGAGAATCATTGAGCATTTTCAGCGCTTCCTTTTCATTCCATTCCTGCCAGGGTTTGAATTTCTTTTGCGCCGTGGCGAGCAGGCTGAAGGCGAGAATCAGGAAAATGGTTAGCGCGAGCAGCTTCATAGTTTACCTCCTTGTGATTGCCAGCAATCGCCGTCTGTAACGTTGAGTGATGCTCCGCCCCAGGGTTCAACTCATTATCAGTGATGGCCGGGACGGACAGGCTAACGGACGCCGGTAGTGTTGCGCGTTTGCTTAAACGACGCAAGCAGTCCGGGTTTCAGTTGCAAGGAATAGCGTTGCGCAGCTTATTCCCTGTGCAACGCGCCGCCAACCAAAACCTTGGGCGCGGCGGTGCACCATAAAAAACGGGAGGGGCGTGCCAGCAACCTGCCGCGCCCCTCCCCGTCCGATTGGGTGAACCGGAAGTTTTAGAAATTGAAGCGAGCGACCAATTGCACCAACCGTCCACCCGGGTCTTGCGTGTTGGACGAATCGGTGTAAGCCGTCGTCACCTGACCAAAGGTCTGGCTCGATGGGTTGATGAAGGCATTGCCGGTCGGGTTGAAGAAGTTGATGTTGTTAAATGCATTCAGGAATTCGCCGCGCAATTCAAAATTGTAACGCTCGGTGAATTTGACGCGCTTGACCACGCTCAAATCCCAACGGGTGAATTTCGGGCCGGTGACAAACAGGTTCTGCGGCGCGCATTGACCGTTGTAAACCTGAAGGCAGTTGGCGTTGCTAGCCGGCGCCAGATAACGGCCCGTCGGCGCGCCCGAAGCGCCGTAGCCGGTGGCCGCCGTGGCGCTGGTGCCAAAGGCCTTGATTGTATTGTCAATGATGTCCTGCGGCAGGATGTAAACGACCTTCTTCGCATCGTCGAAGCGCAGCTTGTAGGCGTCGCGTAACTCTTTCATCGTCATCCCGACCAAGCTCAAGTTGCCGCTATTGCTGGCGGCGAGGTCGAACAACTGGCCGCTCTGAATACGCGCGGAGCCGTCGAATTCCCAGCCTCCGACCAGGCTATCCATCAAGCGGCTGGTTTTGCCGAAGAACGCCTGCCCGCGTCCGAATGGCAGGCCGTACACCCAATTCACCTTGAAGGCGTGGCGCAGCGTGTTGGTGTCCAGCGCATTGATGCGCGGCGCGCGGAACGAGACGCGCTGCGAACTGAAGGCTTTGGCGAATTGATAATTGGCCTGTACCAACAGCCCTTTTGAGAGGCGGCGGCGCAGATCAATTTGCAGACCGTCGTAGCGAGTGTAGCCGCCATTGCCAGTGAAATTCGCGCCGCCGCGCAGGTCGGGATTGGTCAGCATGAAATTCGCCCCCAGCCCAGCCCGCCCGGCATTGGTGCGGAAGGTCGCGCTGGCGTCAAGATTGGCGGCGAAGCTCGACGCCTGGCACGCGCCTGTGCCGGTCGAGTTGCAGATGTTGGGATTGTTCAACGCCAGCGTATTCACAAACGTGCTGCTGGTGAAATTAGTGGAAGTATAGTTGGTCGCGATACCCGCCTGCGCCGCCGGCAGCCCTTGGAAGTACGCCAGGATGATCGGCAAAGGCGACTGCCCCGGCAGACCTCGGTAAGCGAAGCTGCAAGCGGGTTGGTTGGGTTGTCCGCAAGTCGGATTGGCGGCGATAAAGGCTTGCAGGTTCCGCTGTGCCAGCTTGAATTCATTGAGCAGGCCGTTTTCCGCGATGTTGTTCTCGACCGCGTTGAGATTGTAGGTCGTCCAGCCACGCAGGAAGCGATTGCCGACGTAGCGCACTTCGACCGCCATGCTCCTGGTGATTTCACGCTGGATGCCGAAGCTCCACGATTGCGTGTAAGGCACCTTGAGATTCGGATCGAAGGTATTCGCCGAATTCGTCACCGCGCCTGTCAGCGGATAAACCGGTGTGTCATTGAACGTGGGCGCACCCAACCGGCTGGTTTCGCGCAACAGCAACGGCAGCGCACCCAGATTGCCCGTCGCGATGTCGCGGTTGGTGGTGATGGTGATGCCGGGGTTGGCCGAAATGATTCCACGGAATTCGCCGATGCCGCGGCGACTGTAGGCCAGCGAGTAGCCGCCGCGCACCACCGTCTGGCCGCCTTCGCCGACGAGGCGTTTGAGCCAGCCGCTCTTGGCATTCGGACTCCAGGCCAGACCGAAGCTGGGCGCGAAGTTTTTGTAGTCGGTGTTGTAGGACTGATCGCCCGCCTTGAATTGATTGAACTGCGTGACGCGGCCTGGAAGCGTCGTGCTGCTCGACAGGGCAGGCTTGAAGAGATTGCCCGGCCCGGAAACGCCCCAAGCGTCGTTGATGCTGGCGTAGGTGTAGCTGCTGTTGAGCGGATAGAACGAGCCTTGCAATTCCCAACGCAAGCCGTAATTGAGCGTCAAGTTCGGACGCATGCGCCAGGTGTCCTGCGCAAAAAGACCTAGCTCTTTCTGCCGCGAACGTTCAAAAGCGTTGCCCAGATAGACATACTTGCCGGTCTTCTCGACCAACCGCGCGTTGCCGTTGATGGCCGTGATACGCCCGGTCAGGATGGCGTAAATGGCTTTGGCGTTGTTGATGTCCGTGGTGTTGGCACCCTGGAAGTTCGCTGTGGTGAACATCGCATTCGCCGGGTCGCTGGTGTCCACGCCAAAGTTGAGCGAAGGCACGAGTGTCTGAGCATTAAACGTCAAAGTGACCCAGGACAATTGGCCGCCCAGGCTGAAGCCGTGCGCGCCGCGCGTCCAGTTCACGGTGTCACTGACGGTGCGGTACAGTGGATTGCGGCGACTGGGCGCGCTGGTGGCCGTCGGGTTGCTGATGCCCGCCGCCGCAAAGAAGCCGCCCGTGCTGCCGGCGGTGCCGAAGGCGAAGCCCGCCTGATTCGCCACCGACTGGCTGAAATCCGCCGCGCTCGCGGTCGGATTGAAACGCGAAGGGCCGCCCGAAAGACCGGCGCGCAGTTCGTTGACGAGGCTCGAACTCAAAGTCGAACGCAGCGCGACGGAACCGGTATAGCGATCCGCCGGCTGACTGCCTTGATTCGGGAAGCCGGGGAATTGCGGCTCGACGTTGTTGAGAAAGTCAGGCCCGCCGCGGCCATCCAGATAGCTCCAGCTTGTTTCGACGTGATGTTTGTCGGTCACATTGACATCAAAGCGCACGGTCGGGCGCTTGTTGATGCTAAAGCCGGTCGGGTTATAGCTGAACCGTTGCAGGTTCGGATCGGTCAATTGCGTGATGCCACCGGTGGCGGCGGTCGCCGAGCGAATATCACCCAACAGTTTTCCAATGGTCGGGTCAATGGTTGAAGTGCAAGGGACAGGCGTCGCGCCTTGCGGTGCACAATTGTTACCGGCCGCCAGCGTCAACAGGTTCACCGTGCGCACCTGGCCCGACACGTTATATTGAAAAACGCCTGACTGCGTCAGCGGATTGAGAATCGTGCGTTGACGGCTGACTTGGCTCGGCTGGCGCGACTCTTCATAGTTGACGAAGAAGAAAGCTCGGTTGCGGCCATTGAAAATTTTCGGTAGCCAGATTGGCCCGCCTACGCGAAAGCCATATTGATTGAACAGCACGCGGTCACGGGGCGCTTTGCCGGTGCGCGGATCAGCCGGCAGATCGCGGTTGTTGAACCAATAGTTGGAATTGAGCCAGGGGTTGCGATGATATTCATAAAGGCTGCCGTGCAAATTATTGCTGCCCTGTCGCGAGACGAATTTGATTTGCACCGCACCCAAACCGCCGCCTTGCGCTTCGGGCGTGGCGGTGGAGACGGTGACTTCCTCAACCGAATCAAGGCTGGGCGCGACACGGGTGAAAAAGCCGTCGGTGGACTTGTTGAAATTGTCCTGAATGTTGATGCCATCCAGCGTGATGTCAATGGCGCTGGTGGGCAGCCCGTTGATCGTCGAGTTGCGATTCTGACCCGGCGTATTGACCCCCGCCATCAGCGTGACAAAGTTGAGTGGGTTGCGCGAAACCAGCGGCAGATTGGCAATCTGGTTGACGCTCAGCGTGGTGCTGATGTTGGCCGTCTGCGATTGCACGACCTCGCCCCCGCCCTGCACAACAACGGTTTCACTGGCCGCGCCGAGTTCGAGCGTGACATTGGTCGTCGCCGGTACACCCGTGTCAATTTTAACGCCTTCCACGTTGATGGATTTGAAGCCCGTGGCGGAAATGGCGACATTGTAAGTCCCAGGCCCCAGCGAGGGCACGGTGTAAGTCCCATTGCCAGCCGTGGCGGCCCTGAATTCAGCGCCGGTGGCAGTATTTTTCACCGTGACTGTGGCGCCAGGCACGACTGCCCCGTTCGGGTCAGTGACTGTTCCTGAAAGCGGTGCGGTCACCTGCCCGAAGGCTGTGACTCCCAGCAGCACCAGCAGCAGAACGAAGACAGTGGCGACATTGACGATTTTGTGTTGCATAGGTAAGCGACCTCCGATTGTCGTGTGTTGAAATAGGCTCAAACGCGGGCAGTATGAAACACTGTCCGCGTGCGTGATGATGACCAATCATTACGAAAGTAATGAGAACCCACGCCGTAACTTACAACGGCCTGGCGGCGCATTCGATTTTCGTGTCTTGCGTTGGTGGCGCTTTAGTATGTGGATGAATTCGTAACCAGAAAAGCTAGCAATGGCCGGGATCATAGCCAGATTACCGAATTCCTGCAATAAAAACTGACAGCGATTTGATCTTAATCGCCCGCTTCAGCCAAGCTTTCCGCCGATGTTGCGCGAAACAGGAAATTCATCAAAATCCCTTGAGTAATAAAAACGGAGGAGCGCGTAACAAGCTGCGCTCCTCCGTGGGTGGTCTTCGCGGTCGGGTGAACCGGAAGCTCGTTAGAAATTAAAGCGGCCGACAAATTGAACCAGCCGTCCGCCGGGATCCTGGGTATTGTTCACATCGCGATAAGCCGAGGTGACCTGACCAAAATTCGCATTGCTGGCGGTGTTACTCGGCGCGACATTGGTGTTACCCAGGAAGTTGATGTTGTTGAACGCGTTCAGGAATTCAGCCCGGAACTCGAAGTTGGTGCGCTCGGTGATGCTGACCCGTTTGATCACACTCAGATCGTAGCGGGCGAAATTCGGGCCTTGAATAATCAGGTTCGTGAAGCCGCATTGACCGGTCACGGCCTGAATACAGTTCTTGCCGTTGGCCGGCGCAATGTAACGGCCCGTGGGCGCCAGCGGCTGGCCCGCCGAATCAAGCGGATAGCCGCTTGCCGTCGTGGCGCTCACGCTGAAGGCCCGGATAGTGTTGTCCACGATGTCTTGCGGGAAGATGTAGACCCGTTTGTTGGCATCGTCGAAGCGCAGCTTGTAGGCCTTCTGCAAATCCTTGCGCGTCATCCCGACCAGATTGACGTTGCCCAGGTCGAGATTGGCGCCGGTTTGCAGGCGCGCCGTGCCGTTCCATTCCCAGCCGCCCACGAGCCGGTCCAACCCGCGGCCAGCATTGCCGAATAACCATTTGCCTTTGCCGATGGGCAGTTCATAAACCCAGTTGGCCTTGAACGCCTGCGCCAGCGTCCCGCCATTGGTCGTGAAAAGCGCATTGACACGCGGGACACGGAACGAATTGCGCAGGCCATTGAAGCTCTTGGCAAAGGTGTAGTTGCTTTCCAACAGCAGTCCCTTGGACAGGCGGCGGCGGAAGTCCACTTGCAAGCCATCATAGCGGCTGTAGCCGCCATTGCCGGTGAAATTAGCCCCGCCTTGCAAGTCCGGATTGACCAGGAATAAGTTCGCCGGTAAGCCGGCATTCAACGCATTTTGCCGGAAGGTCGCACTGCCCAACAGCCCCTGCGTAGAACTGGTTGAGGCAGGTAGGAAAGGTAGCGGATTAGTAAGCGCCAGCGGATTGACGAAATTCGCGGCGGCGAAATTGGCGGACGTGTAATTGGTAAAAACATTGGGATCAACTTTGCCGCTGAAATAGCCTAGATAGATCGGTAGCGGCGATGTGCCCGTCCCAGGGCCAAAGTAGCGGAAGTTCGCCCCGCGTCCATTCGCAATATTGGCCTGCAAGTTAGCTTGCGCCTTCTTGAACTCGTCGAGGAAGCCGTTCTCGACGATGTTGGTCTCGTTGAGATTGTAGGTCACCCACTGTTGCAAATTGAGGGTGTGCACATAGCGCACCTCAATCGCCATGTTCTTGCTCAGTTCGCGCTGCACCCCAAGCGTCCAGGATTGCGCGTAGGGCACCTGTAGGTTGGGATCGAAGATATTCGCCGAACTGGTAATAGCCACGGCGGCTGAACCCGCCACGAGTGCGCTAGCCCGGTCGGTCGAGAAATCTGCCGGGCCAAGCCGGGACGGCTGACTCAATAACACCGGCAGCGCTTCGCCCGTCTTAACCAGATTCCCAATCGTCGTGCTGCGCGTCGCCGAGAGCGTCAGACCCGGATTGGCGTCAAAGACGCCGCTGAACGAAGCGCCACCCTGACGTTCAAAGGCAATCGAATAACCGCCGCGTATCACTGTTTGTCCGCCCTCGCCCACGAGGCGTTTCAACCAGCCGTCTGTTTTGCCAACCGTCCAGGCAAACCCGACGCTCGGCGCGAAATTGTTCTTGTCGGTGTTATAGGCTTTGTCGCCATTTTTGTATTGGGTAAACCTGGTGGCGCTGCCACCCGTCGCGCCGGGTTTGAAGAGGTTGCCCGCCCCTGAGGCCCCGTACAGATCGTTCACGGACGTGATGTTGTATACGTCATTGAGCGTTTGGAACGGCAGTTGGAATTCATAGCGCAAGCCGCCGGTCAGTGTCAGGTTCTGACGCACCCGCCAGGAGTCCTGCCCATAGAAGCCCCATTCACGCATGCGGAAGCGCCGGACTTGCGGCGCGAGGTATTCATACTTATTGGTCTTTTCATTGAGCACGGCATTGGCCGTGACCGCCGTCACGCGTCCGGTCAAGACGGCATAAAGATTCTGGGCGTCGGTCAGATTGGTGCCCGATAAGCCCGTGTTCGCAGTGGTGAACACGGTAGCGGCGGGGTCGCCGGAAGCCAGGCCAAAGGTGATCGTCGGCACTAGCGTTTGATCATAGAGCCAGGTATTGACCTGCGTGAACTGGCCGCCAAAGCTCAAGTTGTGCGCGCCCCGTGTCCAGTTCAGGTTGTCGGCGAAATCCCAAATCGGCGAATTGCGGCGGCTGGGCGCGGTCGTATTCGTCGCTGTGGTGATACTGCTGAAGGCACTAATATTGAGATTGAAGCCAGCTTGATTCCCCACCGAACCGGAAAATTGCGAGGCATTGACATCCGGGAAGAAAAGTACGGTACCGCCATTCAGCCCCACGCGCGCTTCATTAACCACCGAAGATGACAGCGTCGAGCGCAACGTCAACGAATCGGCAAAGCGGTTCGAGAATTGGCCGCCGTGATTGGGGAAACCAGGGAACTGCGGGTCACGGCTATTGAGGGTGTCAATCGTGGTCACATAGCTTTGATAGTTATAGGTATTTTCCAGCCGATGCTTGTTCGTCAAATTGACATCGAAGCGGATCGTCGGCAGATAGCGAATCCCCATGCTCCCATTGCTGAAAGTGAACGTGTCTAAATTGGGATTGCTTTGCGGCACAATACCGCCGGTGTTGGCGCTTGAACTGCGAATGTCGGCCAGCAATTTCCCCACCACCGGATCAACCGTCGAGACCTGATTGTTCCGGCGGGCCAGATCCAGCAAATCCACGGTGCGCGTCTCGCCACTCACCACATACCGGAAAATGCCTTTCTGCGTATCTGTGTTCATGATCGTGCGCTGGCGCGACACTTGGTTGGGCTGACGGAATTCCTCAAAGTTGACGAAGAAGAACGCCTTGTCGCGGCCATTGAACAGCTTCGGGATTCTGATTGGCCCGCCTATACGCCCGCCGAATTGATTGAACAAATTGGCGGCCCGGGGCGCTTTGCATTTTTCGGGGTCATAGGCTTCCTGGACTCCGTTACAAAGCTTGGCCGTCTGCACGTCATAGGGCGTCGTGTCGCGGTTCGTGAACCAGTAGTTGGAATTGAGCACGGTATTGCGGTGATACTCATAGAGACTGCCGTGAAATTCATTGGTTCCTTGCCGGGTGGCGAACTTGATTTGAATCGCTCCCTGTCCACCACTTTCCGCGCCCGGTGTTGCCGTCGAGAGCGTGACCTCCTGGATCGCATCCACACTGGGCGAGATATAGCTGAAAAATCCATCACCGTTCTTGTTGAAGTTGTCTTGCGTGTTCAAGCCATCCAGCGTCACGCTGTAAGCGCTGGATGGCAGCCCGTTGATGGTGGAATTACGCGGGCTGGCCGTGGCCGCTGAACTGACACCCGGCAGCATGGTCAGAAAGTAGATGGTATTGCGCGACTGAAGCGGCAATTCAGCAATCTGTTTAGTGGAAATGGTCGTGGAGATGGTGGCGGATTGAGTTTGCAACACCTCGCCGCCGCCTTGCACTACGACCGATTCAGTGGCGGCGCCGACTTCAAGCGTTACATTGGCAGTCGCCGGGGCACCGACATCCACTTTGACATCCTGCACGATCACGCGCTTGAACCCAGCCGCCTCAACCGTCACCGTGTAAACACCCGTACCAAGCGCGGGTACAGTGTAAGTTCCGTTGCTGGCGGTGGTCACCTTGAATTCCAAACCGGTCGCGCTGTTTTTGACACTGACATGGGCGCCCTGAATGACCGCGCCGTTCGGGTCAGCGACGAGACCTGCAAGCGTGGAAGTCGAACTGCTTTGACCAAGACTGGGCAGACAGCACACGAGGGTGACGAAAATGCTGGCGACAACCCGACAGAAAAAGCTTTGCATAGGTACGAGCCTCCTGGAGGTAAAGTTGGATTCATCCTTAACCCGGTGAACCAGAGAACCAACGTTTCGCTCCATCAAGTAACCGGGCCGCGTGATGGTAATTATTCCGTTGTCTGATAATTCCGTCTCAAGAAGATGAGAGATAGGATTTCCACCTGCTTGGAAGCAAGCTGTATGCCCGTAGGAATGCTATGTCGCTGGCATTGAAGCATCACAACTTACAGGTAGTGACTTTGTAGCTAGCCCATCCGCCCCTCCATTTTTTTGGACAGGGTTGAATTTTTCGGATGACTAACTTGTTTGGCCCAATGTCAGGGCTGATTGGGAAGTCGTGTCTATTGCTTTTTGAGGCGGCGGGTTTGCAGCACTTCTGCGGTGTGAATCGGGGTCGCGTGATTGAGGACGGTATGGCTGATCGTAATTAAGAGTTGGTCATCTCTGCCACGAAAGCGTCCTTGCAAAGGGCGGTCACCGGTTTGCGTCACCACGCCCATCCGCACCCAATTCCAGAATTGCTTTTGGGTAATCCAGTATTCCTTGCCATCGTTGCAGACGATCAATGCCGTTTTTTTGACTCTCATATTTTGCGTGGTGCGGTTGCGTTGGGGAATCAACAGCGCGGTTTTGGACGGGACGGATTTTGCCACGCCGACTGAAGCATAAGCAAGCGCGCGGTCAGCCGTGCTGACGACCCCTCTGGCCGTCGGCACGGCTGATCATGATCAATTCGACTCGCTTTTACGCAAAGTAACGTAAGGTTGCAGTTCGCGCATCATCGTCGTGAATTCTTCGAAGCGCAGTGATTGCGGGCCGTCCGACCAGGCTTCTTCGGGTTTTGGATGCACTTCGGTCATCAAGCCGTCAGCGCCGACGGCGACGGCGGCCTTGGCCAGCGGGCGCACCAAGCTGCGCTTGCCCGTGCCGTGACTGGGGTCAACGATGATGGGCAGGTGGCTCAACTCATTGATCACCGGCACGGCCGCCAGGTCTAGGGTGTTGCGCGTGGCCGTCTCGAAGGTGCGAATGCCACGTTCGCATAGAATCACATCGGGATTGCCGTGCGCGACAATGTATTCCGCCGAGAGCAGGAATTCGCGGATCGTTGCCGATAGTCCGCGTTTCAACATCACCGGTTTGCCAATCGTGCCCAGCTTTTTCAACAAGGCGAAGTTCTGCATGTTACGCGCCCCGATTTGCAGGATGTCGGCGTATTCGGCCACCAATTCGACATCGTCGCTGTCCAACACTTCAGTGATCACGCGCAAGCCGGTCTTTTCGCGCGCTTCCGCCAGCAGCTTCAGCCCTTCTTCAGCCAGGCCCTGAAATTCATAAGGCGAGGTGCGCGGTTTATAGGCGCCGCCGCGCAGCAGGTTCGCGCCTTGTTTAGCGACGTGTTCGGCTGTGCTTAAGAGTTGTTCGCGCCCTTCGACCGAACAGGGGCCAGCCATCACTACAAAGCCGCCATCGCCGATGCTGACATCGCCCACGCGAATCACTGTTTTCTGTTTTTTGACCTCTTTGCTGACTAGCTTAAACGGTTGCAGGATGGGAAAAGCATCTTCCACACCGTCCGCCGACTTGATGTGTTCGATGTGTTCTTTCTTGTCACCGGGGCCGACGGCGGCGATGACGGTGCGCTCGGTGCCTTTGATAACGTGCGGGGCGTAGCCGAAGCCGCGGATGCGGTCACAGATGTGATTGATCTGGTCTTCGGATGCTCCGGGTTGCATTGCTACGATCATGGTTGTGTGCTCCTGTTGGTGAAAAAGTCGAAAAGAGTTTGAATGAAAAGGCGCCGCCGTGCCTCAGCTTTCCGGCAACGCCGCGTGCTGATAACAGCCCAGCACTTTGATGTGATGGGCGAATTCGGCCAGATGCGCCAGCGCGTGCTGGACGCGCGCCTCAGCCAGATTGCCGGTGAAATCTACATAAAAACTATATTCCCAAGGGTGACCGCCAAGTGGGCGCGATTCGATCTTCGACAGGTCAATGTCGCGCAAAGCGAACACTGCCATCGCGCGAAAGAGCGCGCCCGTTTCGTTCTTCAGCGTAAAGACAATCGAAGTTTTGTCAGCAGCGGCAGGCGAGTCGCCCGCTTCGTCAGCGCGCGTGAGCAGCAGGAAGCGGGTGAAGTTCTGGCGGTCGTCTTCGATCCCGCGCAGCAGAATTTCCGCGTTGTAAACTTCGGCGGCGGCGGCGCTGGCAATTGCGGCGGCGCCCGTCTCGCGGCTTTGCATAATCAGTTTGACGCTGCCCGCCGTGTCATACGCCGCGACTGCCTTCAGCGTGGGGTGCGTCGCAAAGAAGCGCTGGCATTGCCCCAGGGCGACCGGGTGCGAATAGACCTTTTCAATTGCTTCGAGTTGCGTGCCCGGCGCGGCAATCAGGTTGTGGACGATGCGCAGATTGACTTCGCCCACCACGCGCAACTGGTCGTGTTGCAGCAACAGGTCGTAATTCTGATGAACCGCGCCATACAACGAATTCTCAATTGGGGCGAGGCAATAGCGGCACGCGCCGTTTTCGACGGCGGCGAACATCTGTTCAAACGTCTCGCAGGGCAGCAATTCGATGGCCTCGCCCAACAGTTTGCGCGCGGCTTCGCTACTGAAGGCGCCAGCTTCGCCTTGATAGGCCACGGTTTGATTTGGGTTCATGGTTGGTTCCTCTGGGACGCTGGAACGGGACGGTACCGCGCGCGTAGGCAAGCGGCGCGTCAACTCCGGCGCATTGTCTCAACGGCACCGTCTCCGCTTGTCCAGGCGCGCGGTGCCGTCCTGTTATAAAAACCGAACGGCCCTTCTCTCGTTTGGAGAGAAGGGCCGTTCGGTTGATCTCGCTTTTGCGTCAGGCGTTAGATGAGCGAGCCTCCGACCCTTCTGTCGTTGCTAAAGTAAAAATAGAAGCTAAACGCGAAGGAGGAGCGCGCAGACCAGGACCACAACGCGGCACGCTTGCTCAGCTTTCGATTTGTGGTCAGCCTGGAATTCATACTGTTTGGTGAAAGTATCAAGACGCAGCGCATTATGCGGATGGCTTCAGAAGCTGTCAAGAAAGGCTAGGGTCGTAGGCGATAAGCAAATTGAATATACCTATAAACGGCTTGGCTCATTTAATCGGCAGGCGTTCGCCCAACACGGTCTCAGGCGGCGTCAGGCGCAGATTGAAAAAGGCTTTGATCTCAGCCGCCCATTCGCGCACACGCTGATAATCCACTTCGTGTTTGAGCTTGATGTCGCTGGCGACGCCAACCGCATCTAGCCCCAATTCGTTCGCCAGATACAGCGAGCGCGGCAAATGATAACGTTGCGTGACCAGCACCGCGTGCCGCAATCCGAAGACTTCTTTGGCGCGCAAACAGGTTTCGTAAGTCGAGCGCCCGGCATAATCAATCACCGCGTCTTTCTTATCCACCGCGTGCGTGATGAGGTATTCGTACATGGCCTTGGGTTCGTTGTAGCTGGGATGACGATTGTCACCGGAGACCAAAATCTTGTCTATCTGTTTGGCGCGATAAAGTTCGATGGCCGTGTCCACGCGGTCTTCCAGCATGGGCGAGAGTTCCCCGTTGCTGAACACGCTCGCGCCGAATACGACCGCCACGCGCGGGCGCGGCCAGTTCTCGATATTCAACCGTGCTGGATTGGCGATGATCCGCCGGTCATAACTATGAACTTCAAAATGAATGCCCCACAGGAAAAGCGCTGTGAGCAAGAGCAGGACAATGACAATGAAAAAACGCGCACGACTTGTCATTAAAGCACCAGAGGAGAAAACCGGAAATGCCGGGGCGGGCGCTATCAAACTATCTGCTCGCCAAAGCTGTCAAGCTGAATGTCACTTGACGTTGAGATTGGCTTTACCACTTCAACCGCGATTGACTACAATGCGCGCGACTGCACTAGGTTGAGATCCCAGGTTGGGATGGTTGACGCGATTTCCGCACTCCACTGCTCAAACGTAAATCATTGTGAATGGCTGGCGCTGGCTTTGCGGCTGCGCCTTTAACTTCCAAATTGACCAAATAGAGAGGACGACTTATGAAGAAAGAACAAGACCTCGTTTCACGCCGGACATTTGTCAAAGGCACCGCGGCTGTGACCGCCGCTTCAGCTTTCACGATTGTCGAAGCGAAATCGGTGCGCGGCACCACCGCCAATTCGATGGTTGAAATCGGCTGGGTCGGTAATGGCGGCCAAGGCACGCGCGACGCCCAGTTGCTGGAACAGACCGGCGAAGCCAAGATTGTCGCCGTCGGCGATTATTTCAAAACCCAGGCGGACAAGGCCGCCACGCGTTTCAAAGTGGATGCCAACCGCACTCACGTCGGCATTGACGCTTACAAAGAAGTCATCGGTTCCAAAGTGGACGCCGTGTTGCTGACCACGCCGCCGGGCTTCCGCCCCGAACATTTCAAAGCCGCCGTCGCCGCCAAAAAGCATGTTTATGCCGAAAAGCCGCTGGCTGTGGACGTGCCCGGCTGCCACATGGTGATGGAAGCGGGCGACAAGGCGAAAATGCAAAACCTGACCGTTGTGGTCGGTTTGCAACGCCACTATTCAAAAGCCTATCGCGCCGCCAAGAAGATTTTTGACGAAGGTGGAATGGGTCAGGCCGTGATGGCACATTCAGCCTGGGATCAAGGCAAAATCTGGCCCGACCGGCGCGGCAAACGCGCTGACTGGAAATCGCAGATGGATTTTGAAGTCCAGCATTGGTACTTCTTCAAATGGCTTTGCGGTGACCACATCGTCGAGCAGAACATTCACAACATTGACGTGATCAACTGGTTCATGGGCGCGCCCCCTGTGCGCGCCAGTGGCATTTGCAGCCTGACCGACAAACGCGAGGGCCTCGGCGACATCATGGATCACTTTGCGATCACGTATGAGTACGCCAACGGCGTGCTCTCGTCGAACACTTGCGTGCAAGTTGATGGCGTGGTCGGCGACGTTTCGGAAACGATTCGCGGCACCAAAGGCACCTTCACCACCACGGCCGGTAAAGGTGGCACGGGCGGCGTGCGCATCGAAGCCCTCGCCACCCGTAAAGACCCTAATCCCGCGCCGATTTACAAATACGAAGGCGGCGACGACAAGCACTACGATCAAGAGGCCGCCACCTTTGTCGCCAGCGTGCTGGGCAAGGGCGAAGGCGAAGACAAGTACCGCAACGACACCAAGTACGGCGTCGAAAGCACCTTCACTGCGATTCTCGGACGTGAATCGGCCTACCGCAAAGCGGCGCTGAACTGGAACGAACTGTGGAACGAGAACAAGAAGATCGGCTTCAAACCCGAATCGAAGGCGGACTAATCGCCAGCGCAGTTCTAATCAAAAGGCGCAAGCGGAACGTCCGCTTGCGCCTTTTCGTTAGTACGAACCAGAGATTAACCTTCGTTGCGTATGAGCCAGAGCACACCCTTTCGGCCACTCTTACCCGAAGGTTGGTTTTATCCTGATTTGGCGACCGCGCAGGGACTCTATGCTGAGCTTCAACAGGAGTTGCCGCGCGGCCATTTACTTTATGGACGCGCGGTCGAGACGTTTGCCTGGCGCGCAGGGGCAACTGATGACGTCTTGTTTCGCCACCTGGATGAGCCTACGCGCTTCACCGTTATTCATCTATCCTGGCGGGGCCGCACCGAAATCAACGCCCAATATCCGCCCGTCGAGTTTGACGGCATGTTCGACGAGTTCAGCGCCACCGAAGAACGCCTTTACGGGCTCACAGTGCCAATCAGCGAAGATGAATGAGGCGGAGGCAAAGAGCATGTGGCCTTCTTGCGCTCTTTTTGTGGCAGGCGATAATGCATAAACGATGAAGATTTTTACGGCGGCACAAATGCGCGAGTTGGATCGGCTGACGGTCGAACGTTGCGGGATTCCCTATGCGACGTTGATGGAGACGGCAGGGGGTCACGTGGTCGAAGCGATTCTCAAAGAATACGGGCCAGTTGAAGGAAAGTGGGTTGCCGTCTATTGCGGAAAAGGCAATAACGGTGGGGATGGAGCGGTGATTGCTCGGCTGCTTTGGCTACGTGGTGCGGCGCATATAGAGGTGTTTCTCTTCGGCAAACTGGATGATACAAAAGACGCAGCACGCGCGAATTTTGAGGCCGTGAAATGCTCTGGCGAGAGACCTGACAAAGTAAACTTCTTCCGTAATTCAATTTCATTCACCGAGGTAAATAAAGAGACCGATGAGGCGGACTTTATGGCTCCCGGTGCCGATCTCGTGATAGATGCGTTGTTCGGCACAGGACTAACGAAACCTGCACAAGGTCTGTTGACGAGCGCCATTAGTTGCATCAACGGCTTTGCTAAGGATGTCCCGGTGATTTCAGTAGATATCCCTTCCGGCCTTTCTTCCGACCATGAATACCCAATCGGTCCGCACGTCCGCGCTGATCTCACCGTTTCCTTCACCGGCCCCAAAATCGGTAACGTCCTGGCGCCCGCTTGTGAGGCCAACGGCAAATTGGTCATCGCGCCCATTGGCACACCTGAATGGCTTTTGGATGAAGTCGGTTCGCAACTCAACCTCGTCGAAGAACAACAAATCAAAGCTTTCCTGGACGCCTCGCGCCGTCCGGCTCACGCGCACAAAACCTCTGTCGGTGACGTACTGCTCATCGCCGGTTCGCGCGGCAAAACCGGCGCAGCGGCGCTGTCCGCCGAAACCATCCTGCGCGCCGGCGCGGGCCTCGTCACCGTTGCCACGGCGCAATCCGCCCAAGTCTTGCTTGTCACGCAATGCCAAAATGAAGTGATGACCGAGGGCTTGGACGAAAACGAAGCGGGCGCGATCACGCACGCCTCACTCGACCGCGCTTTGCAACTGGCGGCCAAGCGCACTGTACTCGCGCTCGGCCCCGGTTTGTCGGCCAGCGACAAGAGCACGCGCCACTTCGTGCGCGAATTCGTTGAACGCCGCACTGCTCCACTGGTCATTGACGCCGATGGTTTGAACGCGCGCGCGCCCTGGTCCGCTGAACTAAAAGGCACGGACGAGTTGCCAATCATCATCACGCCGCATCCGGGTGAGATGGCGCGGCTGACCGGCAAGACCAACGCCGAGATCAACGCCGACCGGCTGAATATCGCGCGCGCATTCGCCACGCAACATCACGTCATTACTGTGCTCAAAGGCAGCCGCTCGCTCATCGCCGCGCCCAACGGCCAGGTTTACGTCAATCCGACCGGCAATGCCGGAATGGCGACGGCGGGTTCGGGCGATGTGTTGACGGGCCTGCTTGCCGGTTTGCTTGCACAACATCCATCAATGCCGCTCGAAGCGACCATTGCCGCCGTTTACCTGCACGGGCTCGCCGGCGATCTTGCTGCGGCCAAACTCGGCCAACGCTCGCTAATTGCTTCTGACTTGATCGCCCATTTGAGCGAAGCCATTTTGCAAGTTGGCGGTGCGGCGGAACGCGGCCAATTCAGTTCCATCACCACGCTCTAATGCCTGAAATTCCCACCGGACAATTCACTACGCACTCTGCCGAAGAGACCTTTGAGTTGGCGTATGGCATTGGTGAGGCGCTCGACCGTGCAACTGTTTTCCTGCTGCAAGGCGATCTGGGCGCAGGCAAGACCGTCTTTGCCAAAGGCATCGCGGCGGGCCTGGACATTGATCCGGTCGAGGTCAACAGCCCTACGTTTACACTGGTCAATGCGCATCAAGGCCGCTTGAAGTTGCACCACCTTGATCTGTATCGCCTGGCTGGCCACGCGGCTGAGGTTTTCGAATTGGGGTTGAGTGAATTACTGGGTGAGCCGGACACCGTTGTGTTGATTGAATGGCCGGAGCGGCTAGTACTCCATCAAGCTGAAAATGAGGGATGTAGGGCGGGATTTAATCCCGCCCTACATCCCGGATGCGCTCTCAGCATCCATCACTTACAGCTTGATGGAGTACTAGGTTCATTTCCCATCCAAGATGCTTATCAAGTGCGGATTGAGGAGGGCGGCGAGGATGTGCGGCAGATCAGTGTTCAGCCACTCAACCCAGCAACTGTTCACGAATAAGCCGACCTTTGGTGGTCGCAAAAAATTAGGCTGCGGAAGTTATTCCGCAGCCTATTGTCAGGACGACTTGATGATGTTGCTTAACGAGCCAATGAGCATTGCCCTTACCACGTCTGCACACGGGCAAGAGCATTCGACACAGCCGTGCGGGTTGACCCGCCGGTTATGAAGACAATTGCCGTTGTGCCGAACGAATCCTTGCTTGC
Source organism: Acidobacteriota bacterium (assembly GCA_016196035.1). Classification (NCBI taxonomy): domain Bacteria; kingdom Pseudomonadati; phylum Acidobacteriota; species Acidobacteriota bacterium. The sequence continues at coordinate 66,278 of JACPYM010000008.1, forward strand.
TTTCGGCCCAACGGTTTATGAAAGAGCAGGTATAAGAAAGAGTATGCTTCAGGCAGCGCTGCGTAACCGCGCCGCGCTCGTTTTGGCGCACGCGGACACGGCCACACGGCGCGTTATTTTCAGAGATTCGCAATTTGATCCCAGCAAAGTTGCGTTCCTTGCGAATGATGCCTCTGAGACGACTCTGTTTGGTCGTTCAATTCGTCAGTCGGGCCGCTTCAAAATTAGAAGTCAAACCCGATCCCGTTTCGCTCCTTCTCCGGCTGCCCCCTTCGTCAGTCTAGTTAAAATCCCTTACCGAAGACTGCTGCCGGGTGCTTGGAAGCTCTTTTCGACCGTGAGTATGCGAGCGGGCTTGCCATTTGTCCAATTCATTGTTCTAATCCTGGTCATCGAATCAACTAATGACTTGGGGTTCGCTCTGTGGGGGTAGTCCAGATGGAAATGACACAACTACGTACTTTTCGCTCAGTCGCCGAAACGCTCAATTTCACGCGCGCAGCAGAACGCTTGCACCTGACGCAATCCGCCGTCAGCCATCAGATCAAAGCGTTGGAAGAGGAATTGGGCGAGCCGTTATTCATCCGCGCCAAACGCGGCGTGAAGCTCTCGCAGGCCGGCAAGCTCGCGCTCGAACACGTCGAACGTATTCTGGATGAGGCCGAAGCCTTGCGCGAACGCGTCTCGGGCCGCACTAGCGAACCGCAAGGGCGTGTGCGCGTGGCGGCGGCGACGCAGGCCTTTGTTTATCTGTTCGCGCCGCTGTTTGAATCGTTCATGGATTCGCATCCGGGTGTTGATTTGGCTTTTCGCACGACGGCGAGCACAGAACAAACCGTGGCTGATATTTTGAATGGCGCGGCGGATGTGGGCTTCGCCTCCTTGGCGGTGTATTCACCAAACTTGCAGGTGACAAAAATCTTTGACGATGAACTGGTGCTGGCTGTCAGTAGCGAACATCGGCTGGCGAGAAAGCGCGCAGCAACGGTCGAAGAGATCGAACACGAGCGCTTTATTCTCTTTGAGCGTGGTGCTTCGATTCGGCGTGCGACCGATCAATTTTTCGACCAAATCGGCGTGCGGCCTGATCTGGCGTTGGAATCGAACGATACGTTCTTTATCAAACGGATGGTCGAACGTGGCGTCGGCGTGTCACTTGTTCCTTCTTGGACTGTGATGGAAGAGATCAAGGCGGGCAAGCTGGCGCAGTTACGCATCACTGGTCACCGTTTGCGGCGCTCGGTGGCAATGGTTTCATTGGGGCGCTTTCAACCCTCGCCGGCGCGCGCGTTCATTGCTTATATCTTACGCCACAAAGCTAAATTGCAGGCGATGGCGGAGGGCGAACCGAAGAGTAAGTGAGATAGACGCTGGCCGCTGCGCTGGCTATCATCGGCAACCAATCCTGAAACCGAACCTGAGGAGAGCAGACGTGATTCCGCACTTACGCGCCAAGTTTAATGCGAGCTTTACCGAAACAAAGTATCAGCAATTTTTGCAAACCCTTAACGAAGCGACCGGCACCCAGATCGAATTCCGTTCGTGCGAAACGCCTGTTTTTTTGCCGCAAGACTTGCTTCACGTGATGGCGCAAAGCGCGCGCGAACTGATCGCACAATTGCGCACGCCGGAATATCACGCGGTTTCGCCCCGCGCCATTCCGGCGGAGTTTCATGCGCCGAATGAAGGCACACACCCCAGTTTTATCGTGGTGGATTTCGCGGTGACGCGCGCGGCGGATGGGCAGTTCGCACCGAAGCTGATCGAGTTACAAGGCTGCGCTTCGCTCTATGCGTTTCAGTTGGTGATGCCACACGTGTACCAGCAATTCTATGACTTGAGCGGGTTGGACTACTTGCTTGACGGAATGAGCGATGAAAACTATCTGGCGTTGTTGCGCCGCACAATTCTGAAAGACCATGCACCTGAGCAGGTTGTGTTGCTGGAGATCGAACCCCTCGCGCAAAAAACGCTGCCCGATTTCCGGGCAACCGAAAAGTTGCTTGGCATTAAAACGGTGGATGTCGCCCATATTCAGAAACAAGGCCAGCGGCTGTTTTACGAAGAAGACGGACGGCAAATTGAAATTCGCCGTGTTTACAACCGCGTCATCATTGACGAATTGGTGCGCAAGGGCGTGCAAATCAACTTTGATTTCCGCGACGAACTCGACGTGGAATGGGCCGGCCATCCGAATTGGTATTTCCGCTTGAGCAAATTCTCGCTGCCGTATCTCAACCATCCGACGGTGCCACGCGCCTGGTTTCTGGATCAGTTGGATGCTTATCCGGACGATCTTGACCAGTTCGTGCTTAAGCCACTTTTCTCGTTTGCAGGCAGCGGCGTCAGAGTCAATATCGTGCGCGCCGATTTGGATGCGGTACCTCAGGCACAACGCGGCGATTTCCTGCTGCAAGAGAAAGTCGCATACGAACCAGTCATCCTCACACCCGATGAACCCAGCAAAGTCGAAGTACGCGTGATGTTCCTGTGGCCCGACGACGCGGCTGAGCCAATCGCCGTGACGACGCTGACACGGCTGAGCAAAGGCGTGATGATGGGCGTGGATTTCAACAAGAACAAAACCTGGGTTGGTTCATCCTGCGCTTTTTGGGAACGCCACTGAGCATTAGAATTCACACGAAAGAATCCACCACAAAGCAACAAAGAAAACGAAGAACGGCTGACAACCAATGGCATAGGGACAAAGCGCCGCTTCGTTGTTTCGTGGTTTCATTTTCTTCAAGACATCCGTTTGACGTGCCTCAGCGATGCTCGGCATACTTCCCGCGTGATGCGAGTAATGGCCTTGGATTTCGGCGCCAAAGCGATTGGCGTGGCGCTCTCGGACGAATTGCAATTGACGGCGCGCCCGTTGACGACGCTACGGCGCGACAAATTGAAATTCGCCGAAGTGCTTGAGCGGCTGGCGGCGCTGGTAACCGATCACGAAATCGGCACGCTCGTCATTGGCTTGCCGTTGAATATGGATGGCACGCGCGGCCCCGCGACCTCGCGCGTCGAAAGCTTTATCGCCGAACTCAAGCGGCACGTCACGATTCCCATTCAAATGATTGATGAACGGCTAACTTCGCACGAAGCCGATCAGAGGTTGCGCGCGCAGGGCGCAAAGCAGCGCGAACGCCGCGCCAAATCGGATGAATATGCGGCAACGTTGATCTTGCAGGACTATCTGGCCTCGCAAGCACTTTAACTCGGAAAGACTCTGTACGAATGACAGCATCTGAAACTCCCCCCACTCCCGAACCGGAAAAACCGGCGGCAACGGCTTCGACGTCTCCTGTGACGCCGCGCGCGCCGGTTGAACAGCCTGCAAAATCATTCGCGCTCCTGAAAAAGATTTTGCTCGTGTTTTTGGGTTTGACTGTCTTGGGCGTGAGCGCGCTCTTCGCCGGGCAAGCCTGGCTGAAAGGCGCGGTTAAACAACCGCACGCGCACAACGCCGCCAAAAAGATCATCACCTTCAAACCCGGCACCGGCAGTTCTGAAATCATCGCCACCTTACAACGCGAAGGCGTCTTGGCGAGCGCCCTGCCCACCAAGCTCTGGCTGCGGTTTTTCGCGGGCAATCAGAAATTCAAAGCGGGCGATTACGAATTCGCCTCGCCCATCGCGCCGCTCGAAGTCATCAACAAGCTGGTCAAAGGCGAAGTCGCCACGCATTCCTTCACCATTCCCGAAGGCTACAACCAATGGGACATCGCGCGGATTCTGGGTTCGCTGCAAGGCTTGAAACAGCCACCACTCGCCAATCCCGATGAGGCGCAGGCGTTGCTGAAAAATATTTCTCTGATTGCCGACCTAGACCCGGCGGCCCAGGATTTAGAAGGCTATCTGTTCCCCGACACCTACGAATTCACGACCACGACGACGCGTGAACAGTTGGTCGAGGCAATGGTCAAACGCTTCCGCAAAGTTTACACGCCGGAATTGCAGCAACGCGCGGCGGCCTTGGGCTGGAACGCGCGGCGCGCCGTCACCTTCGCCTCGTTGATTGAGAAAGAAGCCAAAGTGGATGCCGAGCGCGAGTTGATTTCGTCGGTCTATCACAACCGGTTGCGGCTGGGCGAACGGCTGGCCTGCGACCCGACGGTGATTTATGCCGCGCTGCTCGCAGGCAAGTATCGCGGCAAGATTTACCGCAGCGACCTGGATCGCCCGTCGCCGTATAACACCTATATGTTCCCCGGCATGCCGCCCGGCCCGATTGCCTCGCCGGGCAAACGGTCGCTGCAAGCGGCGCTCAATCCGGTGCAAAGCGACTATCTGTACTTCGTCGTAGATGTAACGAAGAACGATGGTTCGCACAAGTTTTCCGTTTCATCAGCAGATCACGACCGGGCTGTGCAGTTGTTGCGGCAACAAGAGCGGGAGACACAGCCACACTAGGTCAATTTGCAATTGAGTTTACGGTCGCATCGCGCTGGGACGGTACCGCGCGCGTGAGCAAGCGGTGTGTCAGGCTTATACCATTGGCTGAACTGCCCACGGCCCGCTTGCTCACGCGCGCGGTACCGTCCCGCTCAATGCAAGCGTGTGCCAGGTGGCCGTTCAAACGAACGCGAAGAGGACGGTCAAAAACTGCACCCGTCCGCCTCGTTTTCTGCGTTATTTTGAGGTGAACCCCTTTGCCTGAGTTTCAACCGCACACGCATTTTTGGAGAAGGAATCATGCAACAATCATGGCGAGGTCTCTCGGCGCTCTTGTTCAGTTGCGCCCTGCTGTTCATTCCACACCCAACGCTAGCCCAATCCCCTGACAAAGTCATCAAGCAAGCCATTAAAGCCATGAGCAATGGTAAAGGTGAAAAAGCCTTGCGCGCTGTGCATTCGTGGCAGATCAAAGGTCAAATCACACGGCTGAGTGACAAGGCCACCGGCAGTTATCAGGCCATGGCTATGCTGCCGAATCTTTACACCAGTTCTTTTGATGTCGCCGGTTTTGAAGTCGCGTCGGGCTTCAACGGCAAATCTTCGTGGATGCGCGATTCGCGCGAAGGCTTGCGCACGTTGACCGGTTTGGCGAGCCGCGATTTTGCCGCCGAGGCCGCCTATCGCAATGCGCGCTGGCTGGATTACAAAAAGGAAAAGGGCAAACTGTCGCTGGCCGGAACCAGCGACATCAACGGCAAGCCCGCCAATGCTGTGCAATTCACGACGGCCAAAGGCGTGAAGATCAAAATATTTTTCGACGCGGCAACCGGCTTGTTAGTGCGCGAGGAATTACCGGCGGGCGAAACGGTGCGCACCTTTGATTACACCGATCACCGGCTGGTTGACGGCGTGCTGGAAGCGCACACGATTCTGATCAATGACGGCAAAGAGCAATTCGAGATCAAGCTGGCCGAGGTTAAACACAACGTCACGCTGGACAAGGCCGCCTTTGAATTCCCAAAGCTTGCCGACGAACCGCTGCCGGACATTGACGCCTTGCTGAAAGAGGTCAAAGCGAATGAAGACCGCATAGACGAGTTGCTGGAAAAGTACACTTACACCGAAACCATCACGAGCCGTGAATTGGAACAGAACGGCCAACTGCGCGAGAAAGAATCCGAGACGTTTGAGTTGACGTTTTTCAAAGGCCATCGCATCCGCCGCCAGACCGGCAAAAACGGCAAGCCGTTCACGCCCAGCGAAGAAGCCGATGAACAGAAGCGCGTCGAGAAACGCATCCGCGACATCGAAAAGAAAGAAGCCGAAAAAGACAAGAAAGCCAAAGAACGCGAGGTGGCGCAAGGCAACAGCGGCTCGCCCGATCCTGAGCGCGGTCAACGCATCTCGATTTCGGATGTCTTGCGTGCCAGCAAACTGGTCAACCCGCGCCGCGAACGCTTTCGTGGGCGCGAGGTGATCGTCTTCGATTTCGAGCCGCTGCCCGGTTACAAACCGCAGAAGGATTACGAGAAGTTTTTTGGCAAGATGGCCGGGGCCATCTGGGTGGATGTGACTGACAAACAGGTCGCGCGCGTCGAGGCGCGTTTGGTTGAAGCTTTTAAGATCGCGGGTGGCTTGCTGGCGGCGTTGCGCGAGGGCGCATCCTTCACGCTGGAAGCGGATCGCATCAATGACGAAATCTGGTTGCCGACGCGCGCCGACATCAACCTGGCGGTCAAGGTGCTGCTGGTCAAAGGCATCAACGTGACACAATCCATTGCTTACGGAAATTACAAACGCTTCAACGTTGACGCAGAGAAAGAGAAGCTGAAAGACCCCATCAAACCATAAGGAGCCGCGATGAAACCTGGTGTTGCTGTTTGCTTGCTCGTGTTTTGTGCCGTGGCTGCGTTCGGCCAGCAAGTGCCTGATCCGAACTTCGACGTAAAAGTCGCGCGTCCGGCTTATACCAAGCAACGGCCAAAGGTGCTGTTTGACGAAGCGCACTTCAACTTCCACACGACCGATGGCCGCTATCAACCCTTTGCCGCGCTCATCACCAACGATGGTTGCGTCGTGACACCCAACAAACAGAAATTCACGAAGCAAAGTCTGGCTGGATATAACGTGCTGGTCATCGCCAATGCGCTCGGCGCGGCGCAAATGGGCGCGCCGGAAGCCAGCCAGCCGGCCTTCACCGAAGCAGAATGCCAGGCGGTGCGCGCGTGGGTGCAAGCAGGCGGCGCGTTGTTGCTCATCGCCGATCACGCGCCGATGGGCGCGGCGGCAGAACGCCTGGGCCAACAATTCGGCGTGGGGATGAGCAAGGGGTACACCTCCGACCCGGAGCACTATCCGAAAGAGTCAAACAATCAGGGCTTCATCCAATTCAATCGCGAGAATGGCTTACTCGGCGAGCACGCCATCGCACGCGGGCGCAATGCGGATGAACGTCTCAATCACATTCAATCTTTCACAGGCCAATCGCTGAAAGGGCCGCCAGACAGCGTGGCTTTTTTGAAGCTGGCCGACACTGCCGTAGACGTAAACCGCCCGACCAACACGCGCACCTCTGCGGCCGGACGGGCGCAAGGCCTTGCTTTGCAATTCGGTAACGGGCGCGTCGTCGTCATGGGCGAAGCGGCCATGCTTTCGGCGCAATTGGCCGGGCCGCAACAAATGAAAATGGGCATGAATCAGCCGGGCCTGGATAATAAGCAGTTAGTGCTAAACCTCATGCATTGGCTGACCAAGCTCTTGAAGTAAGCAGCCAGGGCTTCTTTTCTTGGTAGTGGGTCAAAGGGGAGAGAGCCAAGCCGCAGATCAACGCCGACCAACGCAGATCAATTCCATTGGCTATTCGGCTTGCTCTGCGTTTTTCAGCGTTCATCTGCGGCGAGACCTCTTCTCTTTGAGCCACCACACTTTTCTTTTCCATCTGCCAGCGTCTGAACCTGTGCCAACTGGATCGTGGGCGTTCATAAGCAGGCAAAACTTACTGGCTCGCCTGAAGGTTGCTTGAACGGATTCAAAGCTAAATCAGGCACAACCGTCCGATGAGCTTGGTGCTAGGGGCAATCGCGCGGAATACTTTCCAGACCTTAAGGCGCTGGGTAAAGTGCCAGGCGCTGAGTGGCAAATCACGCCTGACAGCGCAGGCGGTCAGCACGTCCGAAGAGCCTCTTTTTGCCTAAGGAAAGCCGCCGAACGAATGATTGACAAGCCCTGCTAAACGCATAATAATCCAGCGTCTTTGTCGTTTAATTAGACAACAGGCTGTAAGACTCCAGCGGTGCTTCAGACAGAAATTGACCGTAAGCGCTTGTGCTTCGGCTTGGCTCATTACAGCAGTTTCGGATGTATCTACTACTCCTGCTGACCCTATGTTATTGAATTCGCAAATGAGCCACGCTGCTTTCAAACAATAGAACATAAGTGCCTGTCTGAACATCTGAACGTCGTCATCCCTTTTCCCAGAGTAAAACCCGCAAGGCTAACGACACATTCATAGTTTGCCCCCCGCGCACAGTTCCCGTCGCCGAGGGTGTAAAAACGGAGGAACGCAGTGTTTGAAGACGAAAACCCGAATTGGCCAGACTGGGAAGCTGAGTTGCAGCAACGCGTCAGCGACTTGCTGTCTGCTCGTCTCAATCCGCTTCAAGCCGAGCTTGAACGCTTGCAAACCGCCGTCACCGAAGCACACACGCGGTTGCAAGAGCAAAATCAGGCAAAGGTGACAACGGAAGAAACGGCGGCCCTCAACACCCACGTCAAAACGCTGCTCGACAGTTCGGTGGGAAAAGCGGAACAGCAATTTCAGGAGCGCCTGAACGCCGAAGTCGAAAAAAGCCGGGCCGAGTTACGTCAACAACTCGAGGCTGAATTCCAAACCCAATTGGCCCAAAGCGAGGCGGCGGCCAAAGCGGCGGTCGAGGCTGAAGCGGAACAATTCCGCGCGCAAATTGCCGCACTAACAGCCAGCCAAGTCGTCAGTGCGCCTCCCACGACCGTCACGGCGCCGCCCAATTACAGTTTGCTCAAAACCGCTGTCGAAGAAATTGACGCCCAGCGCACCCAATCAGAAACGTTGACCGCGCTGATCAACCGCGCCGCGCACTTTTCGCCGCGCGTGGTGTTTTATGTTGTTAAAAGCGGCGAGGCGGTCGGCTGGAAGGCCTTGGGCTTTGACAATGGATTGAGCGATGAGACGGCCCGCTCGTTGGCTGTTTCGATTCAGGCTCCTTCTTTGCTTGGGCAAGCCCTGACCGAGCAGCACACCGCCATTGCGCTCAACCCGGCGCAAGCTGATTTGGCACCCGTGCTGGGCCGCTTTAGCCACCCGGTTCCGGCTGGTGCGGTCGCTGTGCCGTTGGTGGTGCGCGGCAAAGCCGCCGCCGTGCTGTATGCCGATTCGGGCGCTGAGTCTGACGACGCCGTGCAATTGGAAGCGCTGGAAACCTTAGTGCAGATCGCCAGCATGGCGATTGAGTTGCTCCCCGTGCGGCGCAGTGCGGGCGAAGTCGCCCGTTCGCAACCCACAGTACAACCAAACGCCCAACCGGCCGCCGCGCCGCCCGCCCAGCCTGTCGCAGTACCCGCGCCAGTGGAAGCGCCCACGCCAACGCCGGTGGCAGAACCTGCCTCGCCAGCCGCGCCACAGGCTGCGGTAGAAGAGACGCCACCACCCGCTTGGGAAAATCCGGCCCTAGCGCAAAGGACGGAAGATCCCGCGCCGGTTAGCCATACCGAGCCTTATGCAGGAGACCCCACCACGACCAGACCCGGTGAAGGGGACGCCCCAGCGACTGTGAGCGCACCCGCTGAAGCTTATGCAGCGCAAGCTCAATATATTCAATCGGTACAAACAGGAGAATTGAAACCGAGCGTTCCTGCTTACGTCGAGCCGGCTCCGCCCGCGTTCCAAACGGTCGAACCTGAGCCAGAAGCGCCCGAGTCGGAGGTGCCATCCATCTTTGATTTGGTGCGAGGCAATGCGGCGGAACCGGCCGTTGCCACGCCGCCAGCGCCTCTGCCTTTTTCCAATTTCGCACCGCCCGAAACCCCGTCCTTAGGGCTGACAGCAGAACCTGGCCCCCAATCGAGTGTCCAACTGCCGGATTGGATGCAACGACTACAGGAAGAGGAACCCGCGCCAGCAGCGTCCGTGAGTCCCGCCACGAATCCGGCCTGGGCGCCAGCGGAAGAGGCGTTTGCGCCCACGCCGCCTGCTGTTCCCCCCGCGCCGCCCACACCACCGCCCATCCGCATTCCGTCGTTATCCGAATACGCCAATCACACTGAGGACGCAGAGACAGAGCGGTTGCCTTTGCCAGTGGCACCGCCGCCGATTGCGCCCTTTCAGGCCGATGCGCCGTCCGTGCGGTTTTCCTTCAATCAACCTTCCGAACCGCCGCGTTATGCCGCCCCCTCGCTTTCGGTCACGAATGCCGCGACCGAAACGGAAGTGCGCGCCCACAATGATGCGCGGCGCTTTGCGCGCCTGCTGGTTTCAGAGATCAAGCTTTACAACGCCGCCAAAGTGAATGAAGGCCGCCGTCAGGCCGATCTTTATGATCGGTTGCGCGACGAGATCGATCGCAGCCGCAAGGTCTATGACAAGCGCGTTTCCCCCGCCGTCGCCACCAAGTTCGATTATTTCTATGACGAACTCGTGCAGACGCTGGCCGAGGGCGACCCCTCCAAGCTGGGTTCAAACTGCCCCGGCCCTGTGATGATGGGACAATAATCCCGCGCATCTAATCACAAACTTGTCTGCCGCTGACGCAATCAGGCCGATTGCGTCAGCGGTTTCCTGTGTTAAACTGCGCCCGGTTTTACCCCCCGCGCGACGGTTTCGATCAGCTCACCTGGTGCCCCGTCGGGTACGTCTGACACGCCGCCTGCATCGTCTGAAGCATGTCCCCTTGCATTACGTTTGAAGCAGTCTGGAGCTAGTTCTATGAAATATATCCCCTTTCCCCTGGTCAGACTCGTGGGAGTCGCCGGTCTGGTGTTGCTACTGTCACTGGGGCTGCGTACCGCGTATTCAACCGCGACCGCACAAACGCAGAGCAAACCGAACACCGGCGGGACTGACAACGCGCGCGCGCAATTGCGCATTGCGGTGGCCTCGAATAACGACGCCGAATTACAAAAACTAGAGACCGCTTTCCCCCACACCGAGGAAGCGGCCTTGGCGCGTTTGCTCCGCGGGTATTTGCGTCTGCAAGCCAAAGATTACGCCACTGCCATTGCGCTCTCGAGCGATCCGGCCATCGCCACTTACAGCGCGCTAGGTGATTACGCGTTGCAACAACGCGCGCAGTCCTTGCACGACAGCGGTCAAGCCGAACTCGCCGAAAAGACCTATCGCCAACTGGCCAACAAATTCCCGACCTCTCTGCTGGCCCGTCCGGCAACGCTGCAAGCCGCCGGTTCGGCCTTTCTGCGCGGCGAATATCAAACCACGCTGAATGACTTGGCCGCGCTGGCCGAGGCCAAAGACGCCACCGCGCTAAAATTGAAAGCCGATGCGCTGGAAAAACTGGGCCGCCGCGCCGATACGATCAACACGCTCCGGCAACTCTATTTTGAAGCGCCCCATTCCGCCGAGGCTGGGCAAGTCGCCGCCCGGCTCACCGCATTGGGCGCGTCTACGGCAGCCGCCGACGCCAATCAATTGCGCCACCGGGCGGACAGACTTTTCAGCAATAGCCTATATGTGCTGGCGGGGCAGGCTTACGAACAACTTGCGCGAATGAATGCCGCCGCCGCCAATGATGACGCCTGGTTGCGGGCGGGCATCAGCTATTACAAGGGCAATTCATTTGCGTCCGCCATCACTGCGTTGGGCAATGTGCGCGCACGCACGCCGAAGCTGGTGAGCGAATCGCAGTATTATCTGGGCGCTTCGAACTTCGCGTTACACAACGAAGCGCAAACGTTGGCCGCCATCACCGAGATCAAGCGCATCGTGCCGGATAGCCCATACATCGCGGCGTTGCTCTTTAGTCTCGGGCGCAGTTACGAGAAGCGTAGCCTCTTGCCTCAGGCGGCGGCCTACTACGAACAAGTCGCGCGTCAGTTTCCCACTTCCCCCAATGCCGACGAAGCTCATTTCTGGCTGGCCTGGCGGGCGCACGAAGCGAAGGATTACGCCACTGCCGCGCGCCTGCTTGCTGAACACCTCGCGCTCTATGGCAACACGACCGAGAATCGCGGCAAAGCGGCCTTCTGGGCGGCCGTTGACGCGGAACGCGCGGGCGACCGCAATCGCGCGGTGGCGTTGTATCGAGCCTTGCAAAAACGCTATGGCGCGGGCTGGTACGGCATCAATGCCGAACGCCGCGCGTCAATGCTTGTCCAAACCGGCGCGCAAGCGCTCGATCCAACCAAAGATGCGGCCCTCGCCAAAGCCATTGCCGGCTTGCAAGACATCACGCGCACGGTCGAAACGCTCAAAGACAGCGACCGCGAACGGCTGACCAAAGCCAATCAACTCGCGACCATCGCGCTGCACCAATCGGCCTTTAACGAACTGGAAGCCGCGCGCGCCAATGCCGGCACTTCGCCGTTGATCAACTTGCGCATCGCCCAGCTTTACCGGCAACGCAACGAACCGACGGCGGCCATCAATGCGCTCAAGCGTGCCTACCCCGATTACGCGCAGACCCTGCCCGAAGAGATGTCGCGCGAAGCCTGGGAGGTTTTTTATCCGCTCAACTTCTGGTCGGCCATCAAGGAGCAGGCCAAAACGCATCACCTCGATCCCTACTACATCGCCGGCTTGATCCGGCAAGAGACGATCTTCAATCCGCAGGCGCGCAGCCGCGCCAATGCCATTGGCTTGATGCAATTGCTGCCGTCAACGGGTCAATTGGTCGCGCGGAAATATGGCGTGGGTGGTGGCCGCGTGGCCCTGGCGGATCTATACAACCCCATGATCAACCTGCAACTCGGGACGGGTTATCTGGCGCAACTGGTGGGTGAATTCGGACGGTTGGAATATGTTGCCGCCGCCTACAACGGCGGCCCTTCGCGGGTGGCGCGCTGGTTGCGCGAACGGCCCAACCCGGAAATCGAAGAGTGGGTCGAAAGCATTCCGCTCAGCGAAACGCGGCTTTATGTGCAGGGCGTTTATCGCAATATGCGCCAGTACCAGCGGCTTTATGACGAACAAGGACGGTTCAAGAGCAACGTGCCGTCATTGCCTTAAGCAATGCGCTCGCAATAAACAGTTACAGGCCCTGCGCGATTTCTCTCGCGCAGGGCCTGTTTTATTTTGCCTGACCGGTTGCGGCGCATGCCGCCCCGCCTGAATACAGGTCACCGTCGTTCGAGTCCTGTGCGTGCGTCTGGCAGCAGCCAGAAAAACACTGGCGCGCGTGGCTCGGCCACGGACGCCGCTCGTCTCAGCGCTGTCCGCCCGCGCGCGCCGGTTTGCTCTCTTGCGCCAACTGCCCACGTAAGACCTCGATGGCCTTTTCAATCTGCCGGTCGTGCCCGGTCAGGAAATCGGCCGGCCCGTTATCAATCAACACATCGGGCACCACACCGTAATTCTCCATGTTCTCGCCCCTGGCCGTGAAGACACCCGCGCCAGGTGTGCGCAGGGCCGAACCGTCCAGCAGCGTGTAGGAGCCAGTGCCGATCACTGCGCCGTAAGTGGGCATCCCGACCAGCTTGCCCAGGCCCAGCGCGCGGAAGCCATCCGGGAACATCTCGGCATCGCTGGCCGAACGCTCGTTTTGCATCACGACCATCGGGCCAAAGAAGGCTTGCGCGGGACGCCGGACATCCAGCGAGTCGCGGCCACGGGTGACTTGATAGACTTTGCGTTGACCCAGAATCTGCAACAACTCTTGGTCAATGCCGCCGCCGCCATTGAAACGCTGATCAATGATGAGCGCCTGCTTGTCTTGATTTTCGAGCAGATCACGTTGGAATTTCGCCAGCGAGGGCGCGTCCATTGCGCGAATGTGCAAGTAGCCGATTTCGTTGTTGGTAAGTTTGGCGACCATCTGTTTGCGCTCGGCCACCCAACGTTCATAGAGCAGATTGCCGTGCGCGGCGGCGTTGAGCGGTTCCAGACTGACCGTCCACGCGCCCTCAAGCGAAGGCTTCGTGTTCACCAGAAATTCAAACTTGCGGCCCGGCAGAATGTTGAAGAGCTTCCAGTAATTGTCGCCCGCCTTCAGTGGCTTCTCGTTCACGGCCAAAATGTAATTGCCCGCCGCCAGCTTCACGAAGTCGCGGTCGGCGGGGCCGTTCTTGTAGATGTACGACACCTTGTAATAACCCGCCGCGTCGGCTTCCAGATCGAAGCCGGGATAGCGGGTCTGGATGCGTTCTTCCGGCGTTTGCGTCGGCAAGCGGGTGCCGCCTGAAATGCCGGTGTGCGAGGCATTGAGGTCGCCGATCATCTCCATAATCAGGTTCTGCAACTCTTCGGTGTCGGCAAGGTGTTCGAGCAGCGGTTCGTAAACGTTTTTGGCCGCCGCCCAATCCACACCGTGCATCTTGGCGTCGTAGAAACGATTCTTCATCACGCGCCAGGCTTCGTTGAACACCTGTTTGCGCTCGGCGGTTAAATCAATCTCCATCCGCACGGTGAAGTTGATGCGGCGCGGCGCAAGCCCAGCGGCTGCCGTCGTGGTCGGCGCGCCCGCACCGAAACCGCCGCCACCGCCGCCGCCGCGCCCGCCACCACCACCTGCGGTTGGAACTGCCGCGCCCTCAGTCGGCGGGGCAATCGCCAGCGTATAAAGCCCGCGACCTTGCATGAAATAAATGCTGCGGCCATCTCTGGCCCACTGCGGTTCGGCGAATCCGCCAAAGCCGCCACCACCACCGCGTCCGCCACCGCCGCCAGCTTCCGCCACGGTGGTGTTGAGCCGTGTCAGGCGGGAACCGTCTTCGGCGATGGTGTACATCCCTGGGCCGCCTGCCGCCGCGTCGCCAGGAGCGCCAGCGCCCTGGGCCATAAACAAGTAGGTGCGGCTGTCGGGTGCGGGAACTACGGTCGAGACCGAACCGGGCATGCGCGTAAGTTGCGTGATGCGCCGCTCAATGCCTGCCCACTCAATCTTGACCTGCACGCTGGGGGGCGTGCCTGCGCCGCCACGTGTTCCACGTGCGCCGCCGGGGGCATCTTGCGGCGCGGCTTCGGCTTGGGCCTCAGTGTTGATGTCTCGATCCGTCGGGTCTTTCTCAAGCGGGGTCAACGCCACGCTATAAAGTTGGGCCGTGCCGCGCCCGGTCGTCGAGGCAATGCTCGCCGCGCCCACGCCGCCCAATAACAACAGCTTCTTGCCGTCGGGCGTCCACTTCGCGCCGCTCGATTGCAGGAAAAGATCGGGCGCTTCAATCAGGCGTTCCTGCCCGGTCGCCAGTTCTTTTACCCACACGTGCGGACGCAGCAATTTGTCCTGCTTGGCGTAAGCGAGCCACTTGCCGTCGGGCGAGAACTGCGGCCCTTGAATGTTGCCGGCCTCGCTGGAGGCCAGCACTTCTTCCTTACCCGTTTCAATATCCACGCTGCGCAATTTGTGATCGGAACCCGACCAGAGCAGTGACTTGGAATCGTTCGACCAGACGAGCGCGGATTTGTCGCAATCGGCGTCGCTGAGCTTTTTCAGGTTCTTGCCAAGTTCGTCCGAAATCCAGACTTCTTCGCGGCCCGTGCGATCAGAGACAAAGGCGACCCACTTGCCATTGGGCGACCAGCGCGGCGATTGTTCTTTCCAGGGCGTTTCGGTGACGCGCTGCGGTTCGCCACGGTCGGTCGCGATGGTGAAAATCTCGCTGTGCACGGCCACGGCGGCGCGCCGGTTCGAGGGCGAAAGGTGGAAGGCTTCGAGATCGTTGTTGAGCGTGACCAATTCGACGTCGTTGTCTTTCACGTCGGACTGGATGTCGAGGCGAATCTCGGTGCTTTTCCCGCTCGCGGTGTCCAGCTTCCACAGACCGAAGTTGTCTTCATAGACAATCGTTTTGCCATCGTAAGAAATACTGGGAAAGAAAAGATTGCCATCGGTGTGGTGCGTGATCTGAACGGCCTTGCCGCCTTTTTCCGAAATCTTCCAGATATTGTTGACGCTCTTCATGACTTCGGGGCCGCCGAACTTGATGTTTTTTTCGTTCGGCAGTTCATTCGACACGAAGTAAATCTCGCCGTTGCGCCCGTACATCGGCCAGAGGTAATTGCCCTTGTAATCTTCGCCGCCGAGCTTGGTGAATTTGTTGGCGGCGACGTCCATGACCCACAAGTCTGCCGCATAGCTGCCGCGATAATGTTTGCGCGACCAACCGCCGGGATGGCGCGTGAAGGCGAGCTTCGCGCCATCGGGCGCATAGCTGCCAGACGAACCCCAATCGGTCTTGAGCGGCTGTTCCATGCCGCCTTCCGCCGAAACTTCCCAGAGCGTGCTGACACTGGGGAAGACGCCCTGCCCGCGCGAGGATTCAAAGACGATCCGGCGTCCGTCGGTGCTCCAACCGACGACGTTATCGTTGGCGCTGTGAAAGGTCAGTTGGCGCGGTTTGCCGCCGCTGGCCGGCATCACATACACGTCGTAATTGCCGTCCCGATTCGAGGAGAACGCGATCCAGTTTCCATCCGGCGAGAAGCGCGGATAAATGTCGCGCGCCTGATGCACCGTCAGCCGCCGGACGTTTTGCCCCGTCTCATCGGCGATCCAGATGTCGCCCAGATAGGTGAACACGATTTTGCCTTGGTGGTAATGCGGGTAACGCACCAGCCTGACGTCGCGGCCCAAAGCCACGAACGGCAAACAGCACACAAGCAGAAAAGCGAAAGCGGATAGGCGTTTCATAAGCGATGCTCCTTTGAAGGGTTGTCTAAACGAAGAATGGAAAGTGGTCGTCTGTCATGACGCCCCAAGCGGCGGGTCGGTTACAAACGGCGGTATTGGCGCGAGCAGGGGGGGCAAAAGAGAGATTACGGAACAGAGGGAATAACGGAACAGCCAGAACTGGCTTGGCTAGCCCCGTTCCGTGTGTTCCGTTATTTCCGTCTGTTCCGTAATCTCTCCCCATTGATCCACTACTCAAACGGCATTGCGCCCGTCAGAGCCTACACCTATCATAGCCACGTTCGGGCGCGCGTTTTCATTCAAGCGCGGCGGCTCTAAAAACCGTCGCCTCATCTTCCAACAAGCAAACAATTCAAAATGGCGCAGCATAAGTGTTTCGCGGGCGTGATGGCGGTGTGGTTGGCGTTGGCGACGGTGACGCTCGCCCAGACTGCGCCGCCCGCCGGGCAATGGCGTTGGTTGAATCCGCGCCTGCAAGGCAATCCGCTGTACGCGGTGAAATTCAGCGAGGCGCGGCGCGGGCTGGCCGCCGGACGCGATGGCACGCTGTTGCGCACCGAAGACGGCGGGCAACGCTGGACGCCCACGCGCACGGGCCTGAGCACGCCGTTTTACGGGTTGGCGCTGTTAGGAACCAAAGCCTGGGTCGTGGGCGCGCGCGGCACGATTCTCTTTTCGCGCGATGGCGGCGCGAATTGGAAGCCGCAAGAAAGCGGTTACAAAAAACATTTGTACGGCGTCTGGTTCAGCGATGAGCGGCGCGGCTGGGCCGTCGGGGTCGAAGGCGCAATGCTGGCGACCGTGGACGGCGGCGAACATTGGACGCCGCAAGCCAGCGGCGTGAGCAAGCATTTGCAAGCCATCGCCTTCATCAATGATCGGTTGGGCGTCGCCGTGGGCGCCGAAGGCACTTTGCTCGTGACCGGCAACGGCGGGCAGAGTTGGGAAAAGAGCGCGACCGCAACACCGCGCAATCTGACCGGCGTTTGTGCCGTCGCGCCGAATCGTTTTTGGATCGCCGGCAGCAATGGAACCATTCTAAACAGCGTGGACGCTGGCGCGCATTGGACGGAACAAGCCAGCAACACGGCGACGAATTTGACCGCCGTTTCTTTCATTGACGGTGAACGCGGCTGGGCGGCGGGCGCTGAGGGCGTGCTGTTGGCCACCAGCGATGGCGGCGCGAGTTGGAGCGCGCAACTTTCCAACAGCGCGCAGCAATTGAACGCGCTGCATTTCATCAATGCCAAAATCGGCTGGACGGCGGGCGAAAGCGGCGCGTTGCTGGCGACCACCGACGGCGGCGAGCAATGGCAGCCTCTGACTTTTGGGCCAACCGAAACGCTCAACGCCGTGCACTTCCTGAATGAGCAACGCGGTTGGGCCGTGGGCGACAACGGCACGATTTTATTCACCGCCGAGGGCGAACGCTGGCAGCCGCAAACGGCGGGAACCGCCGCGAATTTGCGCGCCGTGCGCTTTGCCGATGCGCAACGCGGCTGGGTCGTCGGCGAACGCGGCACCATCCTGGCAACGACCGATGGTGGCGCGCATTGGCTGCCCGTGAGCAGCGGCACCGAAGAGAATCTGCACAGCCTCGCCTTCGCTTCCGCCAAGCTCGGTTGGGTGGTCGGCGCGGCGGGCTTGATCCGGCAGACCAGCGACGGCGGCGCGACCTGGACGGCGCAAGCTTCCGGCACCGAAGCCTGGCTCGAAGCCGTAACCTTTGTTGACAGCAAAACCGGCTGGGCCGTGGGCGAAGCGGGCACGATCCTGCACACGGATGACGGCGGCGCGACCTGGCGCAAGCAGGAGGGCGGAACGCCGCGCTGGCTTTACGGCGTGAGCTTCACCGATGCCCGCAACGGTTGGGCGGTGGGCGAAGAAGGTTTGATTTTGAGCACGACGGATGGCGGCGAAACCTGGACGGTGCAAATCAGCGGCGTGACCAGCCATTTGCTCAGTGTGCACGCCGCCAATGCGCGCCGCGTGCTGGCCGTGGGCATGAACGGTTTTATAGTGCAAACGAACGATGGCGGCAAGACCTGGCAGCGCGACGTGAGCGGCACAACGACGCCGTTGCGCGGCGTGTTTGCGCGCGGCGAGCAAGCCTGGGCCGTCGGACGCGCGGGCGCGATTCTGCGTTACGCCGGCCTCGGCGCTGAGTTCAAGACTGTGTTCGGCTCAAAATGAATTGACTGGCAAACAAGGAGAACGATGAAACACGCAATGCATAACTGGATGAGACCGGAACCGATTGAGACAACGCTGGATCGTTTGCACCGGCTGGGCTACGACAGCATCGAACTCAAAGGCGAACCGGCGCACTACAACTGGCACGAAGTGCGCAGCTTGCTTTACAAATACCAGCTCGAATGCCTGGGCACGGTAACGCTGATGTTCGAGGGGCGCGACCTGATTCATCCCAGCCAAGAGGTGCGCACAGATGCGATCAACTACATGAAAGATTGCATCCGCATGGCCCATGCGCTGGGCGGAAAGATGTTTTGCATCGTGCCCTCGGTGGTCGGCAAAGTGAAACCGCTAGCCTCGGCTGCCGAAGAGTGGAACTGGGCCGTCGCCGGCTTGAAAGAAGTCGCGGCCTTTGCCGGTGAGCATGACATCACGGCGGGCATTGAGCCGCTCAACCGCTTCGAGACCTATTTCATCAATCGCCACGACCAAGCGTTGCGGCTGGCTGAAGAGGTCGGTCACGATTTGCGCGTCGTGCTGGACGCCTTTCACATCAACATCGAAGAGGTTGATCCCATGCAGGCGATTCGCAATGTCGGCGACCGGCTGCTCGACTTTCACGTCGCCGACAACAACCGCAAACCCTGCGGACAAGGCCGCTACGATTGGGCCGAGGTGATCGCGACGCTGAAATCCGTCAATTATCAGGGCTGCCTGACCGGCGAGTTTGTCTTGTTTGAAGACCGCACGCCGCTGGGGGCGTTGGCTGCGACAAATGCGCGTGCGGCGACCGCTACCGGCGAACCGCAGTTTTATCAAGAACACGCTTCCGGCCTGATTTCAGCGGCGGAATACGATCAGGCGTGTAAAAGCAACATTGAGCATTTGAAGGCGTGCGGCGCGTGAGTTTTGTACAGCGGGCTGCCAGCCTGCTGTTTGTTTCAGGAGAAACCACCATGAATCGTAGGTTGACTATCAACATAGCAACGGCCAAGCAAACAGCAGGCTGGCAGCCTGCTGTACAAGGCGCGGCCATTCTCATTGCGCTGTGCCTCGGTGCGCTTTCAAGCGTGGCGCAAAAACCGGCCACGCAAACCAAAAAGCAAGCCTGTGCCGACTTGACGGCGCAAAACGACATGAATCGTTGCGCCGCCGATGAATACAAAAAAGCCGATGCCGAGTTGAACAAGGTCTATCAGCAACTCCTGCCCAAGCTGGAAGGCGAGCACAAAGAGAAACTCAAAGTTGCCCAGCGCGCCTGGCTCGCCTTTCGCGATGCGCATTGCGAATTCGAGGCCTTCAGCTTTGAGGGCGGTTCGATGCAACCGCTGATGCGGGATAGCTGTCTGGAAGCCGTCACGCGCGAACGCACCAAACAGTTGCGCGGCGCTTTGCAAGAGGCCGCGAAATAACCTCATGCCACCGCCCGACCTACAGCACAGCGTGCAAACAGCCGCGGCGCAATTTCAGCAACTATACGGCCCCGGCCCGGTGCGCGTGCTGCGCGCCCCGGCGCGGCTGAACATCCTGGGCGAACACGTGGATTATGTTTCCTATCTGCCCACCGCCTCGTTGCCGTTCGGCAGCCACGAACACGCGATGTTGCTGCTGTGGCGCCCGCGTGCCGATGGGCAAGTGCACGGGGCTTCTTTGAACCAGGCGTTTGCCCCGTTCACCTTTGCGTTGGGTGAAGGTCGCACCGACAGCCCGACCTGGGAATCCTGGTTGGAGCAGCAAACGCCGCCCGCCGCGCATTGGAGCAATTATGTGCGCGGCGCCTGCTTTTTCGCGCAATGGCAGCAGGGCGCAGCACTCGCCAACGGCTTTGATTTTCTGGTTGATTCGGCGATTCCACCGCGCGGTGGTTCGTCGTCTTCATCGGCGCTGACGGTGCTCGCAGGCGCGGCGGCGCGGTTGGCAAATCAAATTGAATACACACCCGCGCAACTCGCCCAAGCTTCGTCGCAGGCCGAATGGTATTGCGGCACGCGCGGCGGCGCGCTCGATCACACGGCGATCTGTTTGGCCCAACGCGGACGGGCGCTGTGGTTGTCTTATGCCGCTGGCGCTGTGCGGCCGCTGCCGTTACTCAACGACAAGTATTGCTGGCTGACCTGCTTTACGCATGAGGCCGACAAGGGCAGCCGCGTGCTGTTGGAATACAACGCACGCGCTGCCGTCGCGCGCGTCTTGCTGCCCGCGCTGCTGGCTGACTTGCAAGAGCACCGCGACGGTTTTGCGCAAAGCTGGCAAACAGCGTTGCGGCAATTGCAAACGGGCGAGTCTGCCGCATTTGCAACACTGGCCGAATGCCTGAACGAGTTGCCGCCGGTCATCACACTGGCCGAATTTGCGCGGCATTATCCGCAGGCCGCAGGCGAATGCGCGCGGCTCTTTCCGGCGCTGGTGCATGAACGGCGAGATGAGTTAATTAAGCTGGCCGACCGCGCCCGTCATCATTTGGGCGAGATCGAACGCGTTGAGGCGGCGGTCAAGCTGTTGCAGGCCACCGCAGCCGAAGACGAGGCCGCGCTGGCGCAAACGGCCCGCGACCTGGGCGCATTGCTCAATGCCTCACACGCCAGCTTGCGCGACCTTTACGAAGTCAGCACGCCTGAAGTCGAAAGCCTGCGCAACGTGTTGCTGGCCGATCCGCATGTTTACGGCGCGCGTTTGATGGGGGGCGGCTTCGGCGGCGTAGTGCTGGCGTTGACGGAGCAAGCGCACGTGACGGCGTTGCGGGAACGCGCGCAGCGTGACTGGTACGCACCGCACGGACGTGACGGCGTGGCCGAGGGCGCGTTGCTCGTTTCGACGCCGGGCGCGGGTCTGCGAATCGTGACCTAGATCGGTTTTCACTTCGGTGTAGGGCAAAAGCTGCGCAGCGGGGCAGTACCGCGCGCGTGAGCAAGCGGAGCTTACGTCGTTGCGCCAGTCTGCCGTACTTGACGCGCCGCTTGCTCACGCGCGCGGTACTGCCCCAGCGTGGCGTGCCTACCGTACACGCAAACCGATCTAATGCACCTGAAGAAACAACAAAGGTGGGATTGCCGCGTTCGACCAGAAATCGAGCGAACATTGGCGGCTCAGGCGGCGACGGCTGTTCCGGTCAATATGCGCCGAAGCCCCGCGTAATTCTCGCGGCAAGCCACGAGCTTCGGATGAGTGGGCGCCAGCACACGCTCAAAGAGCGCCAGCGCGCGGCCATAAAGTTGTTCGGCTTCGGCATAGCGGCGCTGCTTTTTCAACAGCACGGCCAGATTGTTGAGCGTCAGCGCCACGTCGGGGTGTTCCGCGCCCAGCAGTTTTTCCTTCAACGCCAGCGCGCGGCGGTAAAGTTGTTCGGCCTCGGCAAAGTAACCTTGCCCGTGTTTGAGCGCCGCCAAATTATTCAGGTTCACGGCAATCTCATACGCGGCTTGTTCGTCGCCCGCCGCTAGCCGCGCTTCAAACAGCGCCAGCACGCGCCGGTAAATTGGTTCGGATTCGTCATACCTCTTTTGCCCATCCAGCAGCGCGGCCAGCGCGGCCAGATCAGCGGCGACATCCACATGCTCCGGCCCCAGCGCTTTCTCTCTGATCTCGACGGAGCGGCGGGCAAAGGGTTCGCCCGCCGCGTAACGTCCGCGCGCGTGTTCCAGCCCGCCGAGGTTGTGGTAAATGGTCGCCACGTGCGGATGCGCCGCGCCGTATTTGCGTTCTGTGATTGTCAGCGCGCGTTGATAAAGCTGTCCGGCGGCGTCGAAATTGCCGGAGTATTTATAGAGCACGGCCAGATTGTTGAGCACGACCGCGACCTCGGCGTGCGCAGGGCCAAAGATGGTTTCAGTCAGCGCCAGCGCGTTCAGGTAAAGCGTCTCGGCCTGGCTGTACTGGCCTTGCGCGCGGCAAGCATCGGCGCGTTGCAGCAGCCAACGGGCGTGCGAGGCTTGCGTGTTTGACGGATTGGCTTGCAGATTGGGCATCGCGGTCTCCTTTGCCAGAGTTGAAAAACGTGGCGCTTATCGCCTGCCGGTAAGGCGAACAACACTCCGGCTGCTGCCGAACAGCCAGGGGCGCGAAAAACGGGGCTGCCGCCAGCGGGCCGTGGTGACCACGCACCCGCTGGTTGGGGCAAAGCTGTCGTCTGCTGTTGCAGCTCAATTGTCGCTCAGCAGCGTCTCGTTGTGGTTGCGAGCAAAGCCTGGTGCGATGACTTCTTCCAACTCTTCGACGCACAGATCAACTTCCAGCGTCTCGTTGTGGTTGGGCACGAGTGCGGGCGCAATCACTGCTTCCATCTCTTCCACGTTCAATTCGATTTCTTTGTTGTCTACGGTATTCATGACTTTCTCCTCGTTTGAATGGGCGGCAACGAATGCCGGGTTTGGGTTGTGGGTTGCCGCCGTCGCTTGATGGCTGGCTTCCCGCGTTCTTTGAGAGCCGCTTTCTTGCGTTCTCACCTAGATAAACGGGAACTGTCGCGGGGAGCTATCATCGCGCTGGAAAAAATCTGCGAATTTTGCGAAAGGCTTCGACCTGTCGCCTGGCGGGGCTATAATCCGCGCGCTACCCGCAATTGATTTCAGGCAAACAACCCGGAGGCGCGGATGCCCACTACGTCGCACGAAGTCACGCAATGGCTGCACGAATGGAGCAATGGCGAGCAAGCGGCGCTCGACCGTTTGCTGCCCGTGGTCTATGGCGAACTGCGCCAGATGGCGCATCGTTACATGGCACGGCAAAACCCCGGCCACACGCTGCAAACCGCGGCGCTCATCAACGAAGCCTTTCTCAAACTGGTCGGCCAACCCGACAAACACTTTGCGAACCGCGCCCATTTTTTCGGCGTCGCGGCCCAGGCGATGCGTTCCATCCTGGTGGATTACGCGCGCGCCAAGCAGTTCGCCAAACGCGGCGGCGGGGCGCAGGTGGTCGCGCTTGACGAAGCGCTGACCGTATCCGCCGAACGTGCGGCGGAGTTGGTGGCGCTCGATGACGCCCTGCACGAACTGGCCAAGATGGATGCGCGCAAATGCCGCGTGGTGGAGTTGCGCTACTTCGGCGGCCTGAGTGTGGAAGAGACGGCGGAAGTGTTGAAAGTATCGGCCATCACGGTGATGCGTGATTGGAGTATGGCCAAAGCCTGGCTGCACCGCGCGCTTAGCCAGAGCGCTAACAAAGATGACGCCTGAACGCTGGCAACAGATCGAAGCGCTTTACCACGCCGCGCTGGAGCTTGCCCCGGCGGCCCGTGTTGCTTTCCTGGCCGAGGCCTGCGCAAGCGATGCCGAACTGCGCCACGAAGTCGAATCGTTGCTCACCGCCAACGAACAAGCCGCCAGCTTTATTGAGAAACCTCCCAGTGACATCGCTGCCGGAATGATGGCGGAACATTCGGTACGTTCGCTGGCGGACCGCACCTTTGGTCATTACCGAATCATTTCCATGCTTGGAGCGGGTGGCATGGGCGAAGTTTACCGCGCGCAGGACTTGCGACTTGACCGTGACGTGGCCGTCAAAATCCTGCCCGCACATCTAGCACAAGACGCCGAGGCCTTACGCCGCTTTGAACGCGAAGCCAAAGCCGTGGCCGCGCTCTCGCACCCGAACATCCTGGCGATCTTCGATTTCGGCACGGAAAGCAATGTCAGTTACGCGGTGATGGAATTGCTCGAAGGCGAGACGCTGCGCGCGCGGCTCGCACGCGCGGCCTTGCCGTGGCGGCAGGCGGTTGAAATCGCCGCCGCTGTCGCCGACGGGCTGGCCGCCGCGCACGCCAAAGGCATCATTCACCGCGACCTGAAACCGGAGAACATCTTTCTGACTGCGGATGGGCAGATCAAGATTCTCGACTTCGGCATCGCGCGCGTGAAGCACGCCGTGACGACCGAAACCGAGACAATGACCGGCACGACCAGACCGGGGACGATTTTGGGCACGGTTGGTTATATGTCGCCGGAGCAGGTGAAAGGTGAGCCAGCCGAAGCGCCGAGCGACCTCTTCGCGCTGGGTTGCGTGTTGTACGAGATGGTCAGCGGGCGGCGGCCTTTTGCCGGTGCGACGGTGACCGAAACGATTGCCGCAATCTTGCGCGACGAACCGCCAGCGCTGGCTGGCTTGCAACCAGCCGTGCCCGCCAAGCTGGAACAGCTCATCAAACATTGTTTGGAAAAGAAAGCGGCTGCGCGCTTTCAGGCGGCGCGCGATCTGAGCTTTGATTTGCGGCAGCTTCTCAGCGAGAGCGGCGGTTTGGCGGTTGCCGCGAAACCAGCCAAAGCGCGTGGGCGGACTGCTACCTTGAGCGTCGCGGCAGTTGCGCTGATGCTGGCGGCTGCCAGTTTGATTTATCTTTTCAATCGCAGCGGCGCGGCGCTTGATTCGCTCGCTGTGCTACCGTTGCGCAACGTCAGCGGTGATGAGGAGGTCGAATATCTGAGCGAAGGCATCACCGAGAGCCTCATCAACAGCCTGTCGCAACTGCCGCAATTGAAGCGCGTCATCGCGCGCAGCACGGTCGCCAGTTACAAAGACAAAGAGGTTGACCCGCGCGTCATTGGCAAGGATTTGCAAGTCCGTTCCCTGCTCATCGGGAAGCTGACCAAGCGGGGCGACGAATTGATTATCGGAGCGGAGTTGGTCAATACCGCCGATGGCTCGCGTTTGTGGGGCGATTCCACGCGGCGCAAACTGGCCGACGCGATGCTGATTCAAGCCGAACTCGCCCAGCAGATCGCCGAAAAATTGCGCCTCAGATTGAGCGGCGCCGAGCAGCAACGCCTGGCCAAACGCCCGACCGACAACCCCGAAGCCTATCGCCTGTTTGTCGAGGGCCGCCACTACTCGCAGTTGCGGACAACGGACGGGACGAAGCAAGGCATTGAGTTGTTGCAGCAAGCAGTTCGGCTGGACTCTGGTTATGCGCTCGCCTATGCCGGGCTGGCGGATGGTTATTACAACTCTTCAAGTATGTATGAGCCGCCAGCCGCAGCCATGCCGAAAGTCAAAGCGGCAGCGGCCCAGGCCTTACAACTGGATGAAACGCTGGCTGAAGCGCATACGGCGTTAGCCCAGGTCAAAGCTTTTTATGATTGGGAATGGCCGGAGGCCGAAAAGGAACTCAAGCGGGCGCTCGAACTCAATCCCGGCTATGCGCGTGCGGCCTTTGTTTACGGGATGATTTTGTCTGAACAAGGCCGTATGGACGAAGCCCTCGGGCAATTCACCCGGGCGCACGAACTGGATCCGCTGAGCTTGGAGACCTCCGCGTGGATAGCATTCGCCTACTACCTGAACCGCAAATACGATGCGTCAATTGAGGAAAGCAAAAAGCTGGTGGCAACCGACCGGAATTTTTATGTGGCGCACCTCAACCTTGCGCTGGCTTTTGAACAGACCGGGCGCTTTGCCGAAGCCGAAGCCGAGCTTAAGCAATGGCAGTCAATAGACCCTGCCAGCCCCTATCCGAAAGCGCTGCTCGCACACCTGTACGCCAGCAGCGGGAAGCCGGCAGCGGCGCAGAAAATACTGGGCGAATTATTGAAAGCAGACGCGCCGAAAAATTATGTTGATCCCTATTTCATCAGCTTGATTTACACCGGGCTAGGCGATAAAGAGCAAGCCTTCGCCTGGCTGGAGCGAGCATATCAGGCCAGGTCAGAAGACCTGCTCAATCTCAAGAAAGAGCCACGACTCGACAGCTTGCGCGCCGATCCGCGTTTCACCGATTTGCTGCGCCGCCTGCAGCTCGCGCCTTAACCTGTTGCGTCACGAGAGAGGAACTCACGATGCCCATTGTCCGAATCCTTGTTACGTTCTGCGCCGTGCTTGCCTTGCTGCCACTGTGGCAGACGGCAACCGCTGTCGCCCCTTTGAAAGCCTTGCGCTTTGGCAAGCTCATTGACGGCTCCGGCCAGGTACTCGGCAACGCCGTGGTCGTCATCGAAAACGACCGCATCCGCAGCGTGGGCACGGGCGCGAGCGCCCTTCCCGCCAGCGCCGAAGTGTTTGACCTGTCGCGTTACACCGCGCTGCCGGGGCTGATTGATGTGCACACGCATATGACCTATTACTGGGATCAGAAGCCGGGCACGCGGCCCTGGGCGCAATTGCAGGAGCGCATGCCCGCGATGACCCTCTATCTGGCGCAGGCGAACGCGCGCCAGACGCTCGAAACCGGCGTGACGACGGTGCGCGATCTGGGCAGCTTCGATTATCTGGACATCGCCATGCGCGACCTGATCAACACCGGCGCGATGCCGGGGCCGCGCATGTTCGTTTCCGGTTTCGGCGTGCAAATCACCTACGAAGCGCCGAAGCCCGGTTACGTTTCGCCGCGCGGCGGGCAGGCGGATGGCGTGGCCGAAGTCATGCGCGTCGTGCGGCAACAGGTCGCCGCCGGTGCCGACGTGATCAAAATGTACGGTTCGACCGGCAGCGCCGATGATCTGTCCGGCCAGCAGACATTCACCTTTGAAGAAATGCAGGCCGCCGTCGAGGCCGCGCATAAACTGGGCAAACGCATTGCGATTCATTCCTACGGGCCAGCGGGCGCGCGTGACGCCGTGCGCGCGGGCGCCGATTCGCTCGAACACGCCGTAGACCTTGACGATGAAACCATTGCCGAGATGGTGCGGCGCAAGACTTTCTATGTGCCGACGATAGATCACAATCGCTACTATGCCGAAGCGCGCGAGCAGTTCGGCTACAGCGCGGAAATCGCTCAACAGTTGAACGCCTTTGTCCAACGCAACCTGGCAACAGCGCGGCTCGCGCACAAAGCGGGCGTGCGGTTTGCGATGGGCAGCGATGCGGTGATGACGATGTTCGGCCAAAATACGCGCGAGCTGGGCTGGTTTGTCAAAGCCGGGATGACGTCTGCCGAAGCGTTGGCAACCGCCACGACGAATGGCGCGGCGCTGCTGGGGATGGAAAAGAGTATCGGTGCAATTGCGGCGGGCTATTACGCCGACATCGTGGCGGTCGAAGGCGATCCGCTGGCCGACATTGAAGTCGTCATCAACAAAGTGCGTTGGGTGATGAAGAGTGGCGTTGTCGTCGTTGATAAAACCAAAACGCCCGCCGCCGCCGAGGGCGCGAAGCCGCCCAGATAGGGCTAAGGGCGCGGGACGTGTTTCAACAGCGAAGCTGTCAACGCCCCTCGCCTGGCGTGCTTCAAGGCGCGACGGTCAGGTGATAGGTCGTATCAATTCCGAAAGCCGTGCTGCCGAAGTGGAGCGTGTGCCAGCCTGGGGACAAGGGGGCCAACAGGAGATAGTACCCATCGCCCACCCCGCTGCCTGACATGCCCGCTCCGACAGGCCCGAAAATCCAGGGGTCGGGCGCCGTGAATGAGAACTGCGTTGAGACGGCCCGGTAACGCTCCAAGCCTTGCGGCGGAACGCCGTCAATCTCACAGAAGAACGCCGTTGTATCAATTTGGTCGGCCAGTACCTGCGCGCAACCGCGTTGCTCCGCAGCCGTGTCACCGTGGAGGGGCGCATCCTCCAGACTCGAGCATTCCACGTTGGCGAGCGGGAAGAACAAGGCCTTGCCGACAGGCACCGTGAGCGTGCACGTCGCAGTTCCGAACTGGCCCGCCAGGAACCACACCGGCCCAGCCTGGCCCGCTTCGCTCGGATCGGAGCAACCGATGAACGGATGTCCCGGCGTCACTGGCAGCGACAAACCCCATTGCCACCACTTGGCGCTCAACTGCTTACTACGTTGGGCGGCGCTATGACGAGGCGCTCGCACAATGCCGGCAGGCCCTCGAACTACAGCGGGATTTTTACATGACGCACTCGACGCTGGGTCTAGTGTATGAGCAGCAAGGAAAATGGCCGGAAGCGCTGGCGGAGTTCAACGAGTCGCGCTGCGCTGACCCCAAACAGCCCTTCACCCTGGGCCATCTCGGACACGCCTACGCGCTGGCGGGCCAACGCGGCGAAGCCCTGCGGATGCTGGCTGAAATGAAAAGCATTGCCGCGCAGGACACGTATGTTGACCCGGTGGCCGTGGCCTTCGTTCATGCCGGTTTGGGCGATAAGGACGGCGCGTTTGCGGAACTGGAACAGGCCTATCAAGCGCGGGATGAGAACTTGATTCATTACAAGGATGCCCCGCTGTTTGATGGCCTGCGCGCCGACCCGCGCTTTGCTGATTTATTGCGCCGGTTGCGACTCACTCCTTGAATCCATGAACAGCCGCGCCGGAGGTCAGTTGAAAGAGCCTATCAAACAGCGCGCCCGCGCCTGTGGGAACGCGAGCGCGCTTTGCTCAACCGCCGCCTAACGGTACCTAACGGTGGATAACGATGCTGCCGCCGCCCAGCACCGTGGTCAGGTCAGCACTGTCAGGCGCATTCATCTGGTTGTCGTAAACCAGCCCGCCCCCGTTGTTGTTCCAGATGCGAATGCGGAACTTGTCCGCACCGCCCCCGCCTGGTTCCTGCCCGTCAATCGCCGTGAGCATGAAGCGGTAATCGCCCGCGCCGTTGATGGTGCCCGCGCCTTTGTATTGGGCGCGCGCGCCGCTGATGACCATCCATTCATAGCTCGTGCTGCTGAAGTTCAGATTGCCCGCCTTGAACTGGAACTCGGTGTTGCCCGTCGGGACGGTCTGGCCGTTCTGGTACTTCGAGACGAAGCCGAAGTTGGCCTTGCCGGTCAGCGCCGGATTCGGCACATACGCACCGGCGGGTGAATTGATCCAACCGCCGCCCGTCACCCAGCCGCCGTTCGGGTCATAAATCACAACCAACAGGTCAAGCCCGTCAATCGTGCTGGCCGACCCTGTGCCGCCGCAACCATCCGTCACCGTCAGCGTGACTTTGTAAACGCCCGCTTCTGTGAAGGTGAAGCTGCCGGTGATTGCGCCGGTCGCTTCGTTGACCGTGCCTGCTTGCGCGAGCGCGTCAACCGTCCAGGTGGCCGTGTGCGTGCCGCCTGCGTTGTCGGTAAAGCTGCCAGTGAAGTTGACAGGCGTATTCACGGGGTAAACCGCGCCAGTCGCCGAGCCGGTGAGTGTGACTGCCGGAGCCGGATTCGTGACGGTGATCTGTTGCTGGCACGAAGCGCGATTGCCCGCCGCATCCGTTGCTGTCCACGTGATGGTCGTCGTGCCGAGCGGATACGCGGCATTGAGCGCCTGCCCATCGCTGCGCACGCCGGCCACAGACACGCCAGCGCAATTGTCACTCGCGGTCGCCGCGCCCGGACTCACCGTCGCGCCGCACAGACCGGCAAGGTTGCCCGCGACGCTGAGATTGGCCGGGCACGCAAGCACGGGCGGTGTGTTGTCAACGACGGTCACAGTTTGCGTCGCGGTGGCCGTATTGCCATTCCCATCGTTCGCCGTGTAAGTGATGGTGGTCGTGCCGACGGGGAAGAGATTGCCTGCTGGCACGCCACTGCGCGTGATGGTTGCGCCGCCGCAGTTGTCACTGGCCGTTGCCGCGCCGAGCTGCGCTTCGCTGACTACAACGCCGCAGACGGTGGCGCTTGCGCTGGTGGTTATGCTCACTGGCGCGGGCGCGGTGATGGTTGGGGGCGGATCAGACGCTGTAATCAAGGCCGTCGCCGCGTTGTTGCCGGTCAGCGTGTCGGGCGTGGCCGAACTGACTGTGGCCGTGTTGTTGAGCACGGTTCCGTTACTCACCGAACAATTGACCTGCGCGGCGATGGTGATGGTTGCCGCCGCCCCCGCCTCCAGCGACGCGAACGAGACGGTGCGATTGGCGCCTGAACCGCCGCATACGCCGCCGCCCGTGGTGGCGCAACTGATGAACGTCAGCGCATTCGGCAAGTTGTCAGTCACTAGAACTGACGCGGCAAGGCCCGGCCCGTGGTTGGTCACCACCAGCGTGTAGGTGAGTTGCGCGCCCGTCAACACAGGGTCTGGCGTGGCCGTATTGGTGAGCGCCAAATCCGCCGCTGCATTCACAGTGGCGCTGGCCGTCGCCGTGTTATTGGCTGTGTTCGGGTCAAACTCGTTGCCCGCCACACTGGCCGTGTTGCTGATCGTCCCGCCTGTCGTAGGCGTGACGACAAGCGTAAAGCTGGCCGTCGCGCCGTTGCTCAAAGAACCGGCAGCGCAGGTCACGAGGCCGCCTGCCTGACTGCAACCCAGAGAAGCAGAAACGAAGCTCACACTTGCCGGCAGTTGATCGGTGATGGTTACTCCCGTCGCTGGCGAAGGGCCGTTGTTGGTGGCGGCGAGTGTGTAGGTCAACGAATTGAAGACCGTCACCGGATTGGGCGAAGCGGATTTCGTGATTGACAGATCGGCGCGCGGCAGCACTGTGGTGACGGCGGTCGCCGAGTTGTTCGCCGCGTTGGGGTCGGTTTGGTTGCCCGTCACACTGGCTGTGTTGGTAATCGAAGGCACGGCTGCGGCCTCAGGGATCACCACGATGGTTACATTCGCGGTGACGCCATTGGCAAGATTGCCGATGTTGCACGTGACCGTTCGCGTTTCGCCATTGTAGCCGCAACTTTGCCCTGTGGCGCCAATGGCAAATGAGGCTACGTCAAAGGTGACCGCCGCAGGCAGCGTGTCGGTCACAACTACGCCGGTGGCTGGCGACGGGCCGTTGTTAGTGGCTCTGATCTCATAAGTCAGCGGGCTGCCCACAAACACCGGGTCGGGCAGATCGGTTTTCGTGATGGACAACTCGGCTTTCGGATTGACCGTCGTGCTCGCCGTGGTTGAATTGTTGCCGGGCGTGGGATCGGTCTCAGCGCCCGTCACGCTGGCGATGTTGTTGAGAGTTCCCGCTGCGGATGCGTTGGGGGTGACGACGATGGTGATCGTTGCGGAAGCCCCGTTGGACAGTGCGCCAACGTTGCAAATGACCGTGCCGCTCGTTTGCGTACAGCTTCCGCTGGTTGCCGCAGCCGAGCTAACCGTCACGGTGGATGGCAAGTGATCGGTTATCGTCACGCCCGTCGCGTCCGCTGGGCCATTGTTGGTCACGCTGGCCGTATAGGTCAGATTGTCTCCCACCAGCACCGGATCGGGTGCGTCGGCCAGCGCGATTACCAGGTCGGTCACGGCGTTGACCGTGGTGGTTTGCGTCGCCGTGTTGTTGGCGGTGTTGGGATCGAAGATGTCGCTCGTGACGCTCGCGGTGTTGCTGGTGGCGGGCACTGCCGCCGCCGTAGGGATGACGATGATGGTGACTCCTGCCGCTTGATTGATGGCGAGCGTGCCCAGATTACAAGTGATCGTACTCGTTCCGCTGCAGGCAGCCGAAGCCGAAACAAAGTTCACGCCCGCTGGCAAGGTGTCGGCGACAGTCACGCCCGTGGCTGGCGAAGGGCCGTTGTTCGTGACGCGAATGGTGTACGTCAGATTGCCGCCCACCAGCACCGGGTCAGGCGCGTCGGTCTTGGTGATGGACAGATCAGCTTTCGGATTGACCGCTGTGCTCTGCGTGGCGGCGTTGTTAGCGGTGTTCGGATCAAAGACCGCGCTCGTCACGCTGGCCGTATTGTTGATCGCCCCGCTTCCTGTTGGTCGCAGCACGATTGTGATGGTCGCGTTGGCCGCGCTCGCCAGCGTGCCCAGGTTGCACGTGACTGTGCCGAACGCCTGGCTACAGCCTGCCGAGGCCGAGACGAATGTGCCCGGCGGCAGTGTGTCGCTGAGGGTGACGCCGGGCGCGCTGGAAGGGCCGTTGTTGCTTACGACCAGCGTGTAAGTCAGATCGTCGCCCGCGAACACAGGGTCGGGCGCATCGGACATGGTCAGCGCGAGATCGGCGCTGTGAATGACCGTTGTCGTCGCCGTAGCCGCGTTGTTGGCGGTGTTGGAGTCAATCTCGGTCGCCGTCACGCTCGCCGTGTTGCTGACGCTGGTTCCGGCCAGCGCCAATGTCGGTTGAACGATGATCGTCACCGTGGCCGTGCCGCCGTTGTTGAGCGTGCCGAGATTGCACGTGACCGTGCTCGTCCCGCTGCACGTGCCCTGGCTGGCCGCAGCCGAAACGAAGCTCAGGCCCGACGGCAGCGCATCGCTCACACTAACATTGGTTGCCGCATTGGGGCCGCTGTTGGCGACGTTAAGCGTGTACGTCAGATTGCCGCCCACCGGCGCGGGGTCGGGCGCGTCACTCTTGGTGAGCGACAGATCCGCCACTGGGATCGCCTGCGTCACCAGCGTCAAATCCGCCGGATTGTAGTTCGCCTGATAGTTGCGGTAATCCGGCTTGTTCAGATAATTGATCGCCGCAAAACTGCCGCTGCGCGTGGTGTAGGTCAACACCTTGAAGGCGTCGCCCCCATTCGGTGTTTACCCGGCGAGCGTCGTGACATTGAGCACGCCATTCAACGTCGCCGTGCCGGAGACGTTGAACTGATCGAACCCGCTGCCCGCGCTGGTTCCGCCAAGATCAAGGTTGAGCGTGCCCGCTGCGGTTTGGGTGAAATTGCCGGTGATACTGAGGACGCCAGTCGGCCCGGTTGGCGCGGTGTCTTTGCTTGGACTGACGCTGCCTCCCGTGTTGGACACGTTGGCCGTGATGGTGCCGGTACCGGTCAGGCCTCCGCCTTGCAGATTGAAGGTGTTGGTGCTGGTGATCGTACCGCCGGCGAGACTCGTGGCGCCTGCGGTTTGAGTGACACTACCGGTAAATTGCAGTGTCCCGGTTTGCGCGCTCACGGTGCCGGTGTTTTTGAAAACGATGCCACACACCCTGTCGTGCTGGTGTCGAATGACTTCTTGAACAGCCCTGCATTGTTGAACGTCCCTGTGGACGTTCCATTGAGCAACTGATTGCCTTGCGCGTCGAAGGTCGCGCCCGCCTGGTTGTTGATGACCGCCGCGCCGCTGAAGTTGACATCGCCCGCCGTCCAAGTCGCCGTACCCGCGTTGTTGAGCATGCGACTACTGAGCGTCCGGCTGCCACCGCTAAGGCTCATTCCGCCGTTGGCATTGGTCACGCCCGTGCCACTCATCGTTCCGGCTGTCCAAGTCAACAGACCGGAAATGTTGAGTGTGGCAGGCCCGGTCAATTCTCCGGCGTAATTCGTGCTCGAATTGTAGGCGATATTTGAGGTGCCAACTGACATTGCCCCATTGAAATTCAGGTTTACCTTGCTGCCTGTCACATTGAATGTTGTCGGTGCGGTCGCCGGATTGGAACTGACGTTCGCTGTTCCGGCGTTGGCCGTGAAGGTGCTGCCAAAATTGGTGATCGTGCCGTTGAAGTTCACGGTCGGAGTCCCGCCCCCGCCCGTGGCGTTCAACGTCGTGCTATTCGTGACGTTGTACGTGCTCCCGAGATTGGCCGTGCCGCCGGTGAAGGTTACCGCCGGGGCGGTAATATCTGCTCCGGCGTTAAACGTACTCGTGCTGGCGGAGCCAGAGGGAGTAAAGTCAAACACTGTCCCCGCGGAGCCGGTGAATGGCCCGGTATGCGTGCCCCCAGCGAAGCTCAGCGTGCCGCTCAGCAATTGCACGCTGCCGGTATTGTTGAAAGTGACAAATACACCGGTCGTGCCGGTGCCGGTGGATTTCTTGAACAGACCCGCGTTATTGAATGTCCCATTCCCCCCGCCAAGCATATTCAGGTTGTTCTGCGCATCGAAGGTCGCGCCGACCAGATTATTGAGAACCGCCGAACTGCCGAAGTTCAGATCCCCTGCCGTCCAGGTTGCCAGCCCCACATTATTGAGCGTTCGGCCGCTGAGGCTTTTCCCACCGCCGCTCAAGACGAGCCCGCCTGTGGCATCGGTTACACCTGAACCGCTCATCGTTCCCCCGCTCCACGTCGTCAGACCGGCGACAGCCAGTCCGCCTGTGCCCGCGAGTGTTCCGCTGCTGAGCGTGAATGTATTGTTGATGATTGACGTATTGTTGAGCGTCAGCGTGCCGCCGTTGAGCGTCACCGCGCCATCGCTGTTGAAACTGTTCGTGACGGTCAGCCCGCCGGCTGAAAAGACCAAACTACCGTTGCTGCCGAGGCTGTTGATCGTGTATGTGCCCGACGAGAGCGTGACGGTGACGCCTGACGGGATGCACACGTCATCGGTTGAAACCGGCAGTGTGCCGCCGCTCCAATTGGCCGCCGTCTGCCACGTGCCGCTGCCCGCAAGCCAGGTTTTGGTTCCCGCACAGGTGAGCGTGGCGGCTTCGGCGCTGGACGCCGCATCAATCTTGGCGACGAATGCATCCGTCCCGCCGTTCGGCGCTGAGCGGGCTGATTTGGTCGTCGGGAAATCGGTGGAGTTGGTCGCGCCGGTCAGATACAGCATGCCTGCCGCGTCAATGGCGAGCGCGCGCGCTTCGTCGTCGCCGCTGCCGCCGAGGTACGTCGAGAAGGAGAGCGCGGAACCCGCTTCGTTCAGCTTCGCGGCTTTGCACAAAAACCTCTAAAAATGACGGACTTTTTGTGCAGGTTGAAAAAAAGCGGCGATAAGTCATTTGGATTTGCGCGCGCTTCTACGCAATCACTCGACTTTTTGTGCAAGCGGCGATAAGTCATTTGGATTTGCGCGCGCTTCTACGCAATCACTCGACTTTTTGTGCAAACGGGACTTTTTGTGCAAAGCCCAGCTTCGCCACAAAAGCGTCTGACGCGCCGCCGCCGAAATGCTGCTGCAACGAATTGGCCGTGGGCATGTCCTGTGAATTCGTCCGTCCGATCACACTGGCGCGGTTGGCGTAATCCAGGGCGATGCCAAAGCTGCGCTCGTCGCCGCTGCCGCCGAAATATGTGGCGTAGGTCAACGTGGAGCCGTCGCCGTTCAGCTTGGCGATGAAAACATCGCTGCCGCCGCCCGGTTTGGCTTGCAGCGCGTTGGTGACTGGGAGATCGGGTGAATCGGTCACGCCCGTCAGATACGCGTTGCCTGCCGCATCCACCGCAATGCCGCAGCCTTCGTCGGCTCCTGCGCCGCCAAGGAATGTCGCATAAACAGCGCCGAACCGGCTTGATTCAGCTTCACGACAAAGGCTTCTGTCTGCCCTTCAAGTATCGAGCGGAACGCCTTGGCTAAGGGGAAATCGGGTGAACTGGTTTGGCCCGTCACGTAAGCCTGGCCTTCGGCATCCACTGCAAGGCTCGTGGCCAGATCATCGCCGCTGCCGCCGAGATAGGTGGAATAGACAATCGAATCAGCGCCGCGCGCCGCCAGCGGGCGCAGCTTCATCACAAAAGCATCGTGCGCGCCGCCGCCGTATGCGGGCCGTAACGAATCGGGCGCGAGCGGCAAGCCTCCTTCTGTATTGCCCACCAAATACAAAGCGCCGCTGGCATCCAGCGCGACGGCGCGAACATCGTCAGTTCCCGCGCCGCCCAGGTAAGTCGAATAAACGAGCTTTGAACCGGTCGCGTCCAGGGCCGCGACGAAAGCGTCTTTCCCGCCGCCCAGTTTGCTTTGTGGCGCGTTGATGGTGGGGAAAGAAGTCGCGGCCGTTCGCCCTGTCACATAAGCATTGCCCCGTGCATCCACCGCGATGGCCTGCCCGGCGCTTTCGCCTTTGCCGCCCAGATAGCTGGCATAAAAAAGCGACTTGCCATCCGCGCCCAGCTTGGCGACGAAAGCGGCAGAGTTGCCGCCTTCGTTTTGCATGGGGCCTTCAGCGGCGGGAAAACTAGCGGCGGATGAACCGACCGTGCCTGTGACGTAAACGTTGCCTGCGCTGTCCACCGTGATGCCGTTGCCCGCTTCATTCCCCGTGCTGCCGAGCAAACCGGAGTAAACCAGCACTGCCGGATCAATCACCAGCGGCTGGTTGCGGTCATACGCGCCAAGACTGAATCCATAAGCCTGCGCGCGCCCGCTCGCGGCAGTTTGCAATGCATACGCCGAGGCGACTTCCACACGCCGGCCATCCTGAACCTGATAGGCCAGCGGACGTTCATCGCGGAATCCACCGGCCGGCGTGCGGATTTCAAGCTGCCCCGCCGGATTGACTTCGACCGCCGCAGCGCCTCGATAGGCCAATTGAATCCGGCTGGGATTGGCGCCCGGATTCACCACGAATTCGTACTTCAAGCGGTTGACCGTGCCCGCATAGACCAAATCAATTCCCGGCCAGAGGTTGCGATAGACAATCCGCGCATAGGTTTTCAACCCGGCCTGCCAGTGCTGGCGCGGGCCGTCAAAATGGCTGATTGCCGCCGGAGTCGTCTCTTGCCCCACGGGACGCGCCGCCGGATCAGCACCCACAAAATCGAGCTTCAACGCCCAAGGTTGCACGGCGGCTGGCGGGTGAGCCGCGTTGAAAGACGCCGGTTGTAATTTCGTTGCGCCGCTCAGCGCAAAGGTGAGGCCTGTGTGGGTGAAGTAAAGCGAGGTCTCGCGGCCTTGCAGGTAATACGCGACGCGCGCGTCCAACTGTCCACGGTTTTCGATAAAGTAAAGGGGCAGCCCGTCAAAGGCCCTGGTTGCTGTTACCTTTTTTGCGATCTGCGCGCCAGGCTGCCCAACTTGCGCAGTTAGGGCGTCACCTGTTTTCGGCGCAGCGGGGGAGAGTGGGACGCTGGCATTTTTGCGCGTGAACATGGCTGGCGCTCCGAACCGGTTCCAGTTGTGGCAGAAAAACGTCGTCAACACGGCGAGCGCGAGCGTCAAACTCAGCCAAACGATGCGATGATTGTTTTGCGGTTTCATAAATCCCCTTTCGAGCCGACGGGAGGCGGCAACGCGCGCGCCGCCGCCCCCGTGACTCTCTTTGCCGAGCACGTACAAATTTGGTTAACAGCAAGTGATTTGCGGCGAATTGGCAGACCCGCTTGCGAGGGCTTCCATCAAGAGAAACGAGAAATTTGGCCGAGACCTATCAGCGCGGCGAAAATTTTCTATGAACGGCGGGAACCAGAATTTTTGTATCCCGCCTAGTTGGATGAGCCAAAACCTGCGCACTGAGGGTACAATCCGCGCCGTCCGGACGACGATGATCCCTGGCGCCTGTCTGCGCGACAATGACCGGCGAAGTAGCCTGAGAATAACTCGAAGATGATTCCCGAACAGCTTTCCCACTATCGCATCATCCGCCAAATCGGCGCGGGCGGCATGGGCGAGGTGTATCTCGCCGAAGACCAGCAACTGGGGCGGCAGGTCGCGCTCAAATTGCTGCCGCCCAAATTCACGCAAGACAAAGAACGCCTGCGCCGTTTTGAGCAGGAAGCGCACGCCGCCAGCCGTCTGAGCCATCCGCACATCATGACCATCTACGAAGTCGGCGCGGTGGAGGGGCTGCATTTCATCGTCACCGAATACATCAAGGGGCGCACGCTCAAAGCGCGTTTGGCCGAAGGCCGTTTGCGTGTAGAAGAGGCGCTGGAGCTGATCGCGCAAGTGGCGAGTGCGCTGGACGCCTTGCACCAGGCGGGCATCGTGCATCGGGACATCAAGCCAGAGAACCTGATGCAACACGAAGACGGTTATTTGAAGCTGCTCGATTTCGGCCTGGCCAAGCTGTCAGAGCCGCTCTGGTTTACCCGCGCCGTCCCGCAAGATATGGCCGTGACGCAGGCCGAAGAAGCGGAAGCGCCGTTTGCCGATCCCTTTGCCACACAATTCGACGCGTCCCAAAAAGCCAAACGTGAAGGCTTGGCCGAAACGACGCCGGGATTGATTCTGGGTACGCTGCGCTATATGTCGCCCGAACAGGCGCGCGGGCAAAAGGTAGACGCGCGCAGCGATCTGTTCAGCCTGGGCATCGTGTTTTATGAAATGCTGACCGGGCGGCCACCGTTTGATGGGCCGACGACCGGCGATGTGATGGTGGCCTTGTTGGATCGCCAGCCCCAACCGCTCAAACGCTACGCCCCTGAAATCAACGCTGAGGTGGAAGCCTGGCTGGCCAAGGCGCTGGCCAAAGAGCGCCATGAGCGGTATCAAACGGCGGCGGAATTGCTGACTGAGTTGAAGTGCGTGCAACGCAGTTGGCGGCGCGCGACGAGCGGCGCAGGCGATAGCCCGACGGGCCGCGTCGCCCTTGAGACAGAACCGTTAGAGGAAACGCCCGTTGATTCGTCGGGCGGCAGGAAAGCCGGACGCAGCGGTTCCGCGCCCGCTGGCGATTCATCGGGCGCATCCGGTCGTGCCAGCGGGCGACGCGGGGCGCGGGCGTTTGATTCGTTGGCCGTGCTGCCCTTTGTCAATGCCAGCGCCAGTTCCAGCGGCAGTGACGATGCCGGTTACTTGAGCGAAGGCATCCCCGAAAGTTTGATTCGCAATCTGGCGCGCTTGCCGCAATTGCGCGTGATGGCGTGGAGTACGATGGCGCGCTATCGCGGCCAGGAACACGATCCGTTGACGGTCGGGCGCGAACTGGGCGTGAGCGCAGTCTTTGCCGGACGCTTGCATCAATTCAGCGAACGGCTGGTCATCAAAGCTGAATTGGTCAGCACTGCCGACGGTTCGCAAATCTGGGGCGGGCAATATCAACGCGCGCTGGCCGACGTCTTTGCCCTCGAACAGGAAATCGCCCAAGAGCTTTGCCAAAACCTGCGACTGCGTTTGAACGAAGCCGAGCAGGCCCAGGTGGCGCGGCGTTACACCGAAAATCCGGCGGCCTATCGCGCGTTTTTGCAAGGCCGCTATTATTGGCAGCAACGCTCTGCCGCCGGTTTGCGCCAAGCCATCGCCGCCTTTCAACAAGCGATTGCGCTCGACCCTACCTATGCGCCCGCGCACGTCGGGCTGGCGGATTGTTTCATGATCCTGGGCGCTTACGGCGCAATGCCGCCGCGCATGGTGATGCCCCAGGCCAAACAATTGATATTGCGCGCGCTGCAACTCGACCACACCTTGGCCGAAGCGCATGCCTCGCTGGGCGCGCTGCACGCCTGGTTTGATTGGGATTGGCCTGCATCTGAACGCGAATTCAAGCGCGCTATGGAATTGAATCCAACATACGCAATGGCCCCGCACTGGTACGCCTCGATCTATCTGGCGGCGCAGGGGCGTTTGGACGAAGCGCTGGAATACCAGCAACGCGCCGCCCAACTGGAACCGTTGTCGCTGGTGATCAACACCAATCTAGGCTGGATCACCTATCAGGCGCGCGCTTATGAACAGGCCGCCACCCATTGCCAACGCGCGCTGGAATTGCAACCGGCGCACGTGCAGGCGCTCTATTACCTGGCGCTGGTGCACATTCAACAAGAACGCTTTGATGAAGCCATCAGCCTGTTGCAGAAATCCTGGGAAATTTCCGGCGAAGGCACGGTGCTGCGCGGCGGGTTGGGTTATGCCTACGCGCGGGCCGGACAACGCGCCGAGGCTGAAGCGGTGTTGGCCGAACTCACCGCGCTGTTGCCAACGCAACAAGGCTCGCATTATTTTTTGGCCATGGTGCAGGCCGGGCTGGGCCACACTGAGGCCGCGTTGCAAGCGCTGGAACTGGCCTTTGAAGAACGTGTTTGTATGCTGGTGCATCTGCCGACGGAGCCGATCTTCGACAGTTTGCGCCACGCAGCGCGCTTTACCGAATTGATTCGGCGTGTAGGATTGTCGGCATAAACGCGCGGCGCAATCGAAACCTGATCTGAGTCAAAAGACTGGCAATCAATCACACGCGCGTGATTGATTGCCAGCCGTTTCCCGTTCACCTTCACCAATCCAATTCGGAGGCAGGCGCAAATTCTGCCTCCCCTCCTCTTTCGCAAAGAAAGGTTCGTATGAAAAAACTCGCGCTTATTCCCGTCCTGGTTTTGACGCTGCTCGTCGCCGTGGCGAGCGCAACCGGTGACAAACACTTCACCAGCGAAGACGCGCTCGCGCTGAAAACCCTCGGCGCGCCGCAATTTTCGCCCGACGGCAAACGCCTCGCGTACACCGTCAGCGAATGGGATCGCAAAGAAGACCGCCGCGTCAGCCACATCTATCTGGTGACGACCGACGGCAGCAAAACCATCAAACTGACCAACGGCGAAAAAGGCGAGAACGCGCCGCAATGGTCGCCCGATGGCACGCGCATCGCCTTCCTGGCTGACCGCAGCGTTAATAACAGTGGGGGCGCGCAACTCTGGCTCATTCCCGCCGACGGTGGTGAAGCCGAAAAGCTGACCAGTGAAGAGAACGGCGTGCAAAGCTTCCGCTGGTCGCCCGATAGCAAGCAGATCGCCTTCATTACACGCGATACGCCCAAAGACAAAGAGGCGCGTGAGAAAAAGAAGAAAGACAAGTTCGACACGATCACCGTTGACCGCGATTTGAATTATTCGCACCTCTGGACGATCAACATCGAAAGCAAAGACAAAAAACGCCTGACCGAAGGCGAATTCTCCGTCCAGACGCCGCAATGGTCGCCCGACGGCAAATGGCTCGCTTATGCCGCGTCAAAAGCCGCCGCGCAAGAAAGCATCTTCACCGACATTTCCAATGACCGCGACAGCGACATCTTTGTGATTTCCGCAACGGGCGGCGCGGCGCGCAAACTCACAACCAACCCCTCCGCCGACGCCAATCCGCAATGGTCGCCCGATGGCAAATGGATCGCTTATGTCGCAAACACCGATTCGTGGGCGTCAAAGGCCGATGTAATGTTGATTGATGTCAACGGCGGCACACCCAAAAATCTGACCGCGAGCTTTATCGAATCCGCAGGCAGCGGTCTGACCTGGTCGCCCGACGGCAAGACGCTTTATTTCAGCAGCGGCGTCGGCATGTACAATCACGTTTACAGCTTGCCAGTCGCAGGCGGAACCGTCAGCAACGTGACTTCAGGCAAACTCAACTACGGCCAATTCGATCTTTCCGCCGATGGCAAACGCCTGGCGTATACGCTGAACGACAGCCGCACGCCTGACAACATTTGGGTTTCGACGCTGGGCCAGAACGACGCCAAACGACTGACGCAGGTCAATCCGCAAATCAGCGACTTCGCCATCGCCGAGACCGAAGTCATCAAGTGGAAGGGCACCGACAATTTCGACATCGAAGGGTTGCTGCTCAAACCGCTCGGCTATCAGGCGGGCAGGAAATATCCGCTCATCCTGCAAATCCACGGCGGCCCTTACGGCAAATTCAGCGATACCTTCAACGCGCGCAATCAGATTTGGGCGGCCAATGGTTACGCCGTGCTGATGCCCAATCCACGCGGCTCGACGGGTTACGGCAACAAATTCACCGTCGCCAATCTCAATGATTGGGGTGGCAAAGACTTCCAGGACATCATGGCCGGCGTAGACGCTGTGATCGCGCGCGGCCTCGCCGATGCCGACAAATGCGTCGTGATGGGCGGCAGCTACGGCGGCTTTATGACCTTCTGGACGGTCTCGCAAACCGACCGCTTCAAAGCCGCCATCGGCCACGCCGCCATCAGCGACTGGTACAGCTTCCACGGCCAGAGCGACATTCCGGGCCTGATGGAATACGGCTTCAAAGGCAATTCGTGGGAGGTGCCCGAAAATTACCGCCGCTGGTCGCCGATGACCTACGTCAGCAAGGTCAAAACCCCGCTGATGATCACCCACGGCGAACGCGACCAGCGCGTCAACATCCAGCAAGGCGAACAGTATTACCGCGCCCTCAAAAAACGCGGCGTCGAAGTCGTGTTTTACCGCTACCCGCGCGAAGGCCACGGCATTCAGGAACCCAACCACGTGATTGACCTGACCACGCGGCAGTTGGAATGGTTCGATACGCATTTGGGGATTAAGCGGGAGAAAGCGGGAGAGTTGAAGGCGGCGGGAGCGAGCGGAATGAAGTGAATTGCGTTTACGAGGCGAAAGGCGGATTGCTGAGAGTTGCGCCAATCCGCCTTTCCTCAGCTTGCCCAGCGTTCGCAATAATGCGAATATGTCCAGCCAGTGGAGGGAACCCTTCATGCCGCAAACCAACGTAGTTATTTTTCAGGACGAAGACGGAAGCACGCCTTTTTTGAAATGGTTTGATGAGCTACCAGCCAAAGCGCAAAGCAAATGCCGCGTGCGATTGGAGCGATTGGCGCAACTCGGCCATGAACTGCGCCGCCCTGAGGCCGATTTCTTACGTGATCAGATTTATGAACTGCGCATCGGCTTGGGAGGCATCAATTACCGCAGCCTGTATTTCTTTCACGGCAATGTTGCGGCAGTGCTCTCGCACGGCATTGTGAAGGAGCGCGCTGTGCCGCCCAGCGAAATTGATTTAGCGGTCAAGCGGAAGCAGCAATTCATTGCGAATCCTGACCGCCATACGCATGTGGAGTAAACGAGATGGCCGAAAAAAAGAAAACTTCCGATGCCTTGGCAATCCTGCATCGCCGCTATTACGCGGGCAAACCGGAACGGTTGGCGGAGTTGGAAGAAGCCCGCGCCAATGATTCGGTTGCACGCAAAATCACTGCCTTACGTGAGAAGGCGGGGCTTTCGCAACGGCAATTAGCGAAATTGATCGGCACAACTGCGTCGGTGATTTGCCGACTGGAAAACGCCGAGTATGAAGGGCATTCGCTGGCGATGCTGAACCGTATTGCTGCCGCGCTCGATCAACGGCTGGAAATTCGCTTTGTCCCATTACGCAAGGAGCGCAAGGCTGCTTGAACCTGAGCGCATAGTCGCCCATCCCGCGAAGGCCACGGCATCCAGGAACCCAATCACATCATTGACCTCACCGCGCGGCAGTTGGCATGGTTCGATGCGCATTTGGGGATTAAGCGGGAGAAGACGGGAGAGTTGAAGGCGGCGGGGGCGAGCGGGGCGAATTGACAATGTACCGGTTATTCAAACAAGGCGGAACCACGTGGGTCAATCAACCTTCGTGGTTCCGTCCTGTTTTTAGGCGTTCACGCTTCAAGAAAGCGTCGTACTTTGCCGGTCAGTTTGGCTAAATCCTCAGTCTCGCATTCCCACACGGCCAAACACTTCCAACCCAGTTTTTTAAGCTGCACTTGATGCTCTGCGTCGCGCACCTTATTCCGCTCCATTTTCGGAATCCAGTAATCCTGATTCGATTTTGGCAGGCGTGAGATGGCGCAGTTTTGATGCTGATGCCAGAAGCAGCCATGCACGAAGATCACTTTGCGGCGTTTGGCAAAAACAAGGTCGGGCCGTCCTGGCAGCTTGCCGCCGTGCAACCGGTAACGATAGCCGAGACTATGCACGAGACGGCGCACAACCATTTCAGGCTTCATGCCTTTGCTGCGGATGCGCCGCATATTTTCGCTGCGTCTTTCAGGCGAAATCGTATCCACTTGGTCACACGGCGAGATCAAGGGGCAAATCTGAAATATCTTTCAGCCGCTTACCGTCAATCATGATTTGCAGTAATTCCAGCGAGTCTGAGTTTAAGTTTTCCACTGTCTCAACGAGTTCAGTCAACGCAAAGTGATAAACGCAATCAATGTCGCCTGTGCCTAACGCGATGGAGGCGATTCTGGCGGGCAGCGGTTCGCCTGTCACCACAGCGATGTGCGGTAGATGACCTTTGCGGTTGCGGATTAGGTTCAAGGCTTCGGAGCGCGAGTTTTGCGAGCGGTCGCTACGGATAGTCCATTTGCAAGAGATGCTGGCATGCAGCAAAGGCCGGACGTTGTTTCTCTTTCGCAAGCTTGCCCACAAGG
The DNA here is from genome assembly GCA_016196035.1 of Acidobacteriota bacterium. Taxonomy (NCBI): domain Bacteria; kingdom Pseudomonadati; phylum Acidobacteriota; species Acidobacteriota bacterium. Next base: position 110,182 of record JACPYM010000008.1, read on the forward strand.
CAGTCTGGTCATCAACAATCGCCCCTTGCGCGTTGAGCGTCAAATTATCTTCAGGCTGGCGCGAGATGATGATGTCGGGCGTGATCGTGTAATCGCTGCTCAGCAGGGCGGCAAGTTCGGCGTTTTCTTCGGCGGCTTGGTAGAGGGCAATCAAGTGCGCATATTGTTCAAACGGTGCAATCAACAAACGATTTCTTGTCCCGACTGATTCAACCGACCATTCACTTGGCCTGAGATGCTTTAATTGCAAATAGGTCTCTTCAATGAATTGTTTGCAAGCGCCTTCAAATTGCCGCCCCGAAGTTTGCCCAGCCAATCGCAGTTCCCCAATCCCCGAGCCGACACGGCTCAAAATTCCAGAGGCAAAAGCGACGCTGGCCTGACTATGTCTGTCGGCATTGGTTGGGACTCCCTGCGCATCCGCATTCAGCACGGACGATAGTAACGCCGTGTGAAAGTGTTTTCTTGCCCTTGCGAAAACGCTATCCATGAACAACTCCTTTACGTAATATCCGGCTCACTGTCAGTGAGGCAACCGACGTTAAGTTGTGCGGCTCAGCATTTGACAGCTTTCTGCCATATACATAAGCATCGGAAGTCACGATATTATGGAAACTAGGCCGTGAGCAAGGCGGGTAACCTGCGGAGTGTTGAGGATAATTACGGAGGAGTGAACTGCAATATGGATACGCTACCTCATAGAAACGAGTTGATGAGACCAACTGTTGAAGCTATCAGATCGCTTGGCGGTTCAGGTTCTGTCGAGGAAATTGTCGAAAAGGTGATTTCCATCCTCGGGATACCCGATGAACTTGTGACTCGTCCCTATATCACCAAGCGCGGTAATGAGGACGGTAGAACACAACTTGAATACGAACTTGCGTGGGTAAGAACCTACCTAAAACAACTTGGGGTTTTAGAAAACTCCGCGCGTGGTGTATGGGCCAGGACGGGAAAGGAATTTATAGATGAAACCGGAGTAGCATTAACCACCCCCGATAAAGCTGCCGTCTCTGTTGATTGGCGGGAACGCATCAACAAATGTCTCGTTGAAATACTTTCTCCGTCTGCATTCGAACGGCTCGTCCAGCGCATGCTTCGGGAGACAGGCTTTGCGCAGGTCGAAGTAACGGGCAGAACAGGAGATGGCGGAATTGATGGGAAAGGCATTGCGAAAATCAATGGAATCCTTAGCTTCAGGGTTGTCTTCCAATGCAAGCGTTATCGTGGAAGTGTTAGTGCTAGTGAAATTCGAGATTTCCGAGGAGCTATGCAAGGGCGTGCAGATAAAGGTCTCTTCATCACCACCGGCTATTTCACGCGCGATGCTGTAAAAGAGGCAACTCGTGATGGTGCAATTGCAATTGACATCGTTGATGGCGAGAAGCTCGCAGAGAAATTAAAAGAGCTTTCCCTTGGGGTAAAAATCGAACTTGTAGAAAATATTGTGGTGGATGAAGAGTGGTTCAAGGCAATTTAGGTTAGCATTCGCTTCACCACCTATCATCGGTTACCAAGACGACTGTTAAGGCATACATAATACGCATGAATTCCCCAAGTTGTTGACATAGCACAGTTGCTATTCGTGCCCACTAGCTTCGCGCACCGGATAACGCGAAGCGCGCCACGCCCGCACAAATCTCTATCGAAGTCAGCCGTTTCATTGTGTCGTGTGACATTCTCCTTGCGAATTGATTACTGGGATTTGCAGTTGGTCAGCATCATAGGAAGAGGCTGACAGCGCAACTTTTACAAGCCGCAACACAACTCCTTCTATGGGATCAACAACACCTTCCCCGTCGTCTTCCGCCCTTCCAATTGCCGCTGCGCTTCGGCGGCGTCGGCCAGCGGGAAGGTCTTTTCAATCCGCAGCTTCAATTCGCCCGCCGCGATCCAATTGAACAACTCGCCCGCGCGCCAGAGCAATTCTGCGCGCGTGGCGGCGTATTGGGCGAGGCTGGGGCGCGTCAGAAACAGCGAACCTTTTTGCGCGAGCAACGCAGGATCAAACGCCGTGACCGGGCCGCTGGATTGGCCGAAGAGCGCGAGCATGCCGCGCGGGGCGAGGCAGTTGAGGCTTTTCAAAAACGTATCGCGCCCGACGGAATCATAAACGACTTGCACGCCGTGCCCGTCGGTCAGGCGGCGCGTTTCCTGTTCAAAATCTTGTTCGGTGTAAAGGATCACGTCGTCGGCTCCGGCGGCGCGGGCGAGTTCGGCTTTGGCGGCGGTCGAGACGGTGCCGATGGCGCGGGCGCCGAAATGTTTGGCGAGTTGGATGAGCAAGAGGCCTACGCCACCCGCTGCCGCGTGGATCAGCGCGGTTTCGCCCGCTTTGAGCGTGTGGACGGACGTGACCAGGTAATGCGCGGTCATGCCTTGCAACATCGTGGCGGCGGCTTGTGCGGATGTGACACCAGCGGGGACGTTGACCAGCTTCCAGGCTGGCACGACGGCGTATTCGGCATACGCGCCCGGTTGCATGGCATAGGCAACGCGATCACCGACGGCGAGGTCGGTGACGCCTGCGCCGAGGGCTTCGACGACGCCTGCGGCTTCCATGCCAGGGATAAAGGGGCGCGGCAGCGGATAGAGACCGGTGCGGTGATAGACGTCAATGTAATTGAGGCCGATGGCTTCGAGTTTGACGAGGGCTTCCCCGGCTTGGGGGGTGGGTGTGGCGGTATCTTCGTAGCTCAGAACTTCTGGCCCGCCGCAGTTGTGAATGACGATGGCTTTCATAAGGCTCCTTGTCTGCGATGTTCGCTTCGTTCGTTTGGGGAGTTGAATGGTTGCAATGCTGCCGCCGGGATTTTACACGTTGACAACCGTCCGTGCTCAAGGCACAGCGAGACTCCGTAAAATCAGTTGCGGAATTGAAAATGAAGGAGGTGAATGGAAGAAAAGTGAAGATGGGGATGGTGGGAATCGAACCCACACTACCGTAAGGTAACGGGTTTTTGAGACCCGCGCGTCTACCAATTCCGCCACGTCCCCGTAGCTTTTCAAGCAACAATGGCAAGCATCAAAAGCGGGGCGATTATATGTACCGGTTCCCGCTTGGTCAAGCAGCCAACCCGGCATGCCTTCACGCAGAATTTAGCCGCGCTTACTTGCCCATGTCAGCCAATCGGTTTAACGTTCGCACTATCTTTTCACGCACTTCGCTCAATCCAACAACGTTTACGCACCAGGAGCTGCTATGACCCGTCGTTGCTTGCCGTTCATTGCCTGTCTATTCCTCTTTAGTTTGCTGGCGCCCACACCGCCTAAGCCCGTGCAGGCGCAAACCAAAAAACCATCGGCGGCGCGCCGCTTACCCGGCCCTACGGCGCAAGGCACGCTGCTGCCGAATGGCTGGACGCTGACGCCCGCTGGGCAACAAATCCCGGTGAGCGATCTGCCGATGAATATGGTCTTGAGCAAGGACGGGCGTTATCTGCTGACGACAACCAATGGCAATGGCGATCAGACGGTCAATGTCATTGACGCGCAAAGCGGACAGAGCACGCAAAACATCATCGTCAAAAAATCCTGGCTCGGCTTGGAATTCGCGCCCGACGGCAAACGCTTTTTCGTTTCGGGCGGCGATGACAACGAAATACTGATCTTTGATTTTGCCGCAGGCCATGCGACCGAAGCGGGCAAGATCAATTTGGGCAGCAACGAGTACCACGCCCTCACCGACCGCCAACGCACCGAAGCGCGGCGCAAGGGCGCGGGCGAATACGCCTTCCCCGCCGGGATGTCGGTCACGCCCGATGGCAAATGGCTTTATGTCGCCGAGAATCTCAGCAACAAAGTCGCCGTCATCGATCTGGCGACGCAACAGGTCGTGACCAAAATCAGTGTGGGCGAATATCCGTATGATTGTTTGCTCGCGCCCGATGGCAAGCGCGTGTATGTCAGCAACTGGGGGGCGCGCAGCGTGGCGGTGATTGACACCGCGACCAACCAAGTCGCGGGCAACATTCAAACCGGCGATCATCCGAACGATCTGGAAATCACGCGCAACGGCAAGACGCTCTATGTCGCCAACGCCAACAGCAACACGGTCTCGGTGATTGACACCGCGCAGTTGAAAGAGGTCGAAGCCATCTCGACCGCGCTGCATCCAAAATCGCCAGCGGGCAGCACGCCCAACGCGGTCGCGCTCGCGCCCGATGAACGCACGCTTTACATCGCCAACGCCGATAACAACGACGTGGCGATTGTGGATGTGAGCAAGCGCGGCGCGGCCACGGTCAAAGGCTTTGTGCCGACCGGCTGGTATCCGGCCTCGGTGCGCGTCAGCCGCGATGGCCGGCGGCTGTTCGTCGCCAATGGCAAAGGCGTCGCCTCAGCAGCAAATCCCAAAGGCCCGCAGCCCAAACCGGGGATGTCGCGGGCCGACCGCAAAGATATTCAATACATCGGCAGCCTGCTCACTGGCACTGTTTCGTTGATCAACGTGCCCGGCCCCGCGCAACTCAAACAGATGACGCGGCAGGTTTACGCCAACTCGCCTTACACCGACGAATTGCTCAAGGCCGCGCGTGCGCCGCGTGAGAAGACGGCGATCCCCGTGCGCATCGGCGAGGCTTCGCCGATTAAGCACGTGATTTATGTCATCAAGGAAAACCGCACCTACGACCAAGTGCTCGGCGACATGAAAGAGGGCAACGGCGACGCCAGCTTGTGCCTGTTTGGCGAAGACGTGACGCCCAACCAGCATGCCCTCGCGCGCGACTTCGTGCTCTTCGACAATTTTTATGTGGACGCCGAGGTTTCCGCCGACGGACATAATTGGTCAACGGCGGCCTATGCGACCGATTACGTCGAGAAGACCTGGCCGACCAACTATTCCAGCCGCGGGCGCAGCTACGATTACGAGGGCGAAAAGAAAATCTCGCGCCCGACCAAAGGCTACATCTGGGATCACTGCAAGGCGGCGGGGGTGAGCTATCGCAGCTACGGCGAATTCGTGCATGCGCGCGAAGGCAAGCCGGGCGGCGGCGGCGAGACAGGCGCGCCCCTGAACACCACGCCAAAGAAAGAGAACTACACGCACGAAGACGCGCTGCAAGGCCACTTCAGTCCGGCCTTCCCGTCGTGGGATTTGGAAATCCCTGACATCACCCGCATCAAAACCTGGACGCAAGAATTCCGCGAGTACGAACAGAACGGCAATCTGCCGCAATTCCAGATCATTCGCATCGGCGGCGATCACACGCAGGGCACGCGGGCCGGGGCCTTGTCGCCGCGCGCTTACGTCGCCGAAAACGATCAAGCCGTTGGGTTGCTGGTTGAGACCGTCAGCAACAGCGCGCGCTATTGGAAGGACACAGCGATCTTCATCCTTGAGGACGACGCGCAAAACGGCCCCGATCACGTGGACGCGCACCGTTCGCCGGCATACGTCGTCAGCGCGTATACCAAACGCCGCTATGTGGATTCGACGATGTACACCAGTTCCGGCATGCTGCGCACGATGGAACTAATTCTGAGCATCCCACCGATGAGCCAATACGACGCCGCCGCGCCGCCGATGTTCAGCGCGTTTACCAACAAGGCTGACTTAACACCCTTCAAACTATTGCCGGCGCGTGTGGATTTGAGCGAGCGCAACCCGGCCAACGCGCCCGGCGCGCAACGTTCGGCGCAACTGGATTTCAGCAAGGAGGACGCCGCGCCCGACATCGAATTCAACGAGATCATCTGGAAGTCGGTGCGCGGCGCACATTCACAGATGCCCGCGCCGGTGCGCAGCGCCTTTGTGCGCGCGGTGGCGAGTGATGACGATGACGAACGAGAAGCGCGCGCGGAACGCCGGAGCGCAAGGCGCAAGCGTTAGCGCGGTGAAATGCCGCGCGGGTATAATGCCTGCGATTTTTGTGGAGGTAACGGTTTGGACGAACAAATTTTCGAAGGCACTTGGGAAGAGGTTGCCACACACGCCGATGAGTTTGCGGGCAAACATGTGCGGTTGACGGTGGTTGAGGAAACGCCGCCATCATCAATTCAAGCGCGATTGGAAGTGCTGCGCCAGATTGATGAACTGCGAAAAGAAATGCCGATGACGGACGGTTCGGACTCCCAACGCATGTTGCGAGAGGCGCGGGCAGGAGCGATGTGGGGCTATGAGCCAATCGAATAAGCCGACCAGCGCGGTTGTGCTGGATGACAATGTCATGATTGCGCTTTGCGCACAGGAGCAAGACAAATTCCTCTGCGCGGAAACGGCGTTTAACAACTACTACGTGCAGGGCTGGCTCTTTTACGCGCCCGGCGTGCTGCAGGCTGAGACGCTTTATGTCCTCTGCGGCAAATTACAAAGCGGCGCATTAACAGCCGCTTCGCACGCGCTTGCGCTCAACTTGCTGCAAAAATATCTGCCGGACATTTCCCCGCCACCCAGCGGGGATTTTTCGTTGGCCGCGCGCCGAAGCCATCCGGCAAAGCTATGGCTGTAGCCGCTCGGCGGACGGCCTCTACATTGCGCTGGCTGAAGAGTTTGCGCAGCACGGCCCAACTGAGCTTTTGACATTCGATCAGGGAATGGTGAATCAAGCCGCGAATAACGCGCCGACGGTGAAGGTCAACTGGCTGATTCCCTGAACTCACTAACAAACATTGAAGGACACTCGTATGACCAATCATTCACTCACCCGCATCTACCTGCTAGGCATCTGTCTTTTCACTTTTACCTGGGCTGCGTTTGCCCAAACCGCCGTCACGCTCAAACCAGGCCGCGCCCCGCAACAAGCGATTGACGAGGAGTACACGCAAAAGATCCGCGAGTACACCACCGCGCCCTTTTTCAATTCGCCGCTGACCGATTATCTGCCCGCGTCGAAAACCGTGCCGACGCCCAAGGCCGTGCTCGGCGATGTGGCCGGCGCGCCGGGCAAGCTGCCTTATTCGCACGAGGTCTACCGCTACATGCGAATGCTGGAAGCGGCCAGCAAGCGCGTCAAAGTCTTTTCCATCGGCACGACCGAAGAGGGCCGCGAGATGATCGCCGTCGCGGTTTCTTCGGAAGCCAACATGGCGAAGCTCGAAGCCAATCGCGCGCGACTCGCCAAACTGGCCGACCCGCGCACGATCAATCTCAACGACGACGAAGCCGACAAAATCATCGCCGACACGGTGCCGGTCTATTACATGACCGGCACGATCCATTCGCCCGAAACCGGTTCGCCAACGGCGCTGATGGAACTGGCCTATCGCTTGACGGTGGACGAGAGCGAGTACATAAAATCTATCCGCGACAAGGTCGTCACGCTGATTACGCCGGTCGTCGAAGTGGATGGGCGCGACCGGCAGGTGGACGTTTATAACTGGCATTTGGCGAACCCCGGCAAGAACTGGCCGAACCTGATTTACTGGGGCCATTACGTCGCGCACGACAACAATCGCGATTCGATGTCGTTGACGTTGAAGCTGACGCAGAACGTGCTCAACACCTACACCAGTTGGCGCGCGCAGGTGCTGCACGACCTGCACGAATCGGTGGCCTATCTTTACGACAACACCGTGGGCGCGGAGCCTTACAACGCCTGGCTTGATCCGATCTTGACGAATGAATGGCACATGATCGGCTGGAACAACGTCGGCGAGATGACGAAGCTGGGCATGCCGGGCGTGTTTACCTACGGCACGTTTGACACCTGGTCGCCCAGCTATCTGATGTTCATCGCCGCGTCGCACAATGGCATCAGCCGCTTGTACGAAACCTTTGGCAACGGCGGCGCCGACACCGTCGAACGCACGCTCTCGCCGAATGAGTATTCGCGCACCTGGTACAAACAGAATCCGCCGCTGCCCAAGGCCAAATGGTCGCAGCGCAACAACAACAACTATCAACAGTCGGCGCTGCTCATCTCGCTCGCGCATTTCGGCGCGAACGACAAATACTTCTTGCGCAACTTTTATCTGAAGAGCAAGAACTCGATTCTGAAGCCGAAGACCGCCGGCCCGGCGGCTTACGTTTTCCCGAAGAGCGATCCGCGCGCGGGCGGCCAGGCCGAGTTGCTGCGCCTGTTGCAAAAGCAGGGTTGCGAAGTGCATCAAGCAACGGCGGCATTCACGGTGACCCTGCCCGCGAAAAAGAAACCCGCGCGGCCCAACGGCGCGCCTGAGACCCGCGCGGCAACTAACGATGGCAATGGCGGTGGCAGCGGGCCTAACGCTGGACAAGAGGCCAAGCAGGAGGCCAAGCAGGACGCCAAGCCTGAAACGGAGACGCGCGAGTTTGCGGCGGGCAGTTACATCGTGCGCATGGATCAGCCCTACAGCCGCATCGCCGATATGATGTTGGATTATCAGTACTGGTCGCCGAATGATCCGCAGCGCAACATCTACGACGACACGGCGTGGACGTTCGGCGAATTGAACAACGTGCAGGTCGTGCGCGTGACCGATGTCAAAGTGCTCGACGCCGCGATGGAAATGGTCAAGGGCGAAGTCAAAGCGCCGGGCGGCATGATCGGCAAGGGGAACATCTTCGTCGTCAACCACAACGCCGATAATTCGCTGGCGACCTTGCGCTATCGTTTCAAAGACGCGCAGTTTGAATCCGCTGAAGAGGCTTTCGAAATTTCAAATCTGAAATTTAGGCGCGGCTCGTTCATCATCCGCAATGCGAATGAAGCTGACTTGCGCAAAGCGGCAGAAGAGTTCGGCTTAAAAGTGATGGCCGTGGCCGAAGCGCCAAACGTCAAAACGCACGCAGTCAAAGCCGCGCGCGTCGCGCTGATGCACACCTGGCTGAGCACGCAGGACGAAGGCTGGTGGCGTTTGGAATTCGATCGGCGCGGCGTGCCCTTTGATTACATCAGCACGCAGGGCGTGGCGGCGGACGCGAACCTGAACGCCAAGTATGACGTGATTGTTTTCGCGCCGGTGGGCCGCGCCAATCCGCAACAAATCGTCAGCGGCATGCCGATGTTTGGCAATCCGCTACCGTGGAAAAAGACCGAGTTGACGCCGAACCTGGGGCGCACCGATGAGACCGACGATATGCGGCCCGGCTTGGGTTGGACAGGGTTGCAAAACCTGCAGACCTTCGTGCAACGCGGTGGCTTGTTGATTACGGCGAACGACACGGCGAACTTTGCGGTCACGTTCGGCTTTGCGCCGGGTGTTTCGATCACGCCGCCGCAACGCTTGCGCGCGACGGGCACCATCGTGCGTTCGAAGCTGGTGGATGCGGCCAGCCCGCTTGCGTATGGCTACAACGACAACCTGGCGATCTTCTGTTCGAGCGGCCCGATCTTTGGGCTGAGCAATACCGTGGGTGGCCGGAGTGGCCGCCGCACGGATGGCGAGGGGGCTGGCCGTTTGACCGGTCGCGGCACGCCTGACGATCTGGACGTGGTGCAGAACCGCGCGCCCGATGTGATTCCCGAACCGCCCAAAGCCGAACCGTGGGAAGCCTTGCCGCTGACCGATGAACAGTTGCGCAACGCCACGGGCGTCATTCCGCCGGCGGCGCGTCCGCGCGTGGTGTTGCGCTATGCCGACGCGCGCGATTTGCTGGTGTCAGGTTTGCTCGAAGCGGGCACCGAAATCGCGCAACGCCCCGCCGTGGTGGACGTGCCGTTCGGCAATGGTCACGTCGTGCTCTTTTCCAACAATCCGTTCTGGCGCGGCGAAACGCAGGGCAGCTACTTCCTGGTATTCAATGCGATTCTGCATTTTGACAGTTTGAATGCGGGGCGGAAGCTGGCGGAGAAATAAACTTCGTATACAAAGGCAGCGGTTGGGTGGCTTGTTTAAGCCACCCAACCGCTGCCTTCAGTTATTTCGCAGATTTCCCTGTAATGTAACCAAGCAACGCGCTCACAATGGTGGTGAGCAAGCCAAGCGCCAGTTTCCCTTCATCAGTTGCAAGGCTTTTTTGGATGATGATCTAGGCACAAAGCAAAACAACGATGATGATAACGGCACTGGTCAGGCCGTGCAGGAGGAGTTCTTTGGTGCGCAGGTGTTTGGCGTCGGCTTCTTTGAGACGGATTTCCGATTCGCGCTTGAGCGGGTCGTCGGTATTAACGGTAATAGAAAGCTGATGATCTGCCCGATTGGCCAGTTCGTTGAGGTCAAGGTTCGTATTCGCCATTCATCAAACCGAAGGCGCGCTCAAATCCCGATGATTTCGGTGGCAAGTTGCTGGTCTTTTTCCGCAATGCCGAACTTTTTGCCCTGACGTTTCGCGTCCACTGCGACCTCCATCAGTGCAATCGCTTTGCGTAACACATCGCTTTTGGTGCCGCCGATATTGCCAGCGAGATTTTCAAGTAAGGTGTTCAACTCCGGTGAAATATCGAGACTCAAGCGGACTTTCGTCCTTTCTAGATCAGAAGTTATTGTTTTAGCCATGAGAAAGGAAATCTGAAATTTTACCCGGTGTTTGTATTTCTACGTCTTACTCGTTTCCGGGTCAGTAGGCAGACGCAGCGAAAAACCATTTCGCATCTTTGTGTGCGGATTTTTCGCACGGATAATACTGAAAATCTACGCAAAAGATCAACACACTAACCTGATAAATTAAATATGCGCCGACGACGTTTTCTCAACTACACAAAATCCGCCAGCTTAGGTCTAGCGCTCTCTATGAAAGCGCCAGCTTTTATCCGCCAGGACAGCCAACGCCCGCAACTCCTCTGCGGCGTGCAAAGCGGCGACGTCAGCGCAAACAGCGCTGTCATTTGGAGCCGAGCCGACCGTCCCGCGCGGATGCTGGTCGAATACGCCACGACCGAATCCTTCCAAAACGCGCAACGCCTGACCAGCCCCGCTGCGCTTGAAATCAGCGATTTCACTGCCCGTGTAGACCTAACCGGCCTACCCGTTGGACAACGGATTTTCTACCGTGTCCGTTTTCAGGATTTGGCTGAAAGCCGTGCGCTGAGTGAGGCAGTCACAGGCAGTTTCAATACGCCCGCGACAACCAAGCGTGATGTGAAACTGGTTTGGGGTGGCGATGTCTGCGGGCAGGGTTGGGGCATCAATCCTGATTTCGGCGGCATGAAAATCTATGAAGCGATGCGCCAGTGGCAGCCTGATCTGTTCATTCATTCGGGCGACACAATCTACGCCGACAACGTGATTCAGGCCGAAGTCAAACTCGATGACGGTTCGCTCTGGAAGAACCTGACGACGCCGGAAAAATCCAAGGTCGCTGAGACGCTGGCAGAGTTTCACGGCAACCAGCGCTACAATTTTCTGGCTGAAAGCTTTCGCCGCTTCAATGCCGCCGTGCCGATGCTGGCGCAGTGGGACGATCACGAAGTTCGCAACAATTGGTTTCCGGGGCAAATCCTCGATGACCCGAAATACGTGGTCAAAAGCGTAGACCTGCTGGCGGCGCGGGCCAAACGTGCCTTTCTGGATTACATGCCAATGCGCTTTGATCCGGCTGATCCTGAGCGCGTGTATCGCGCCTACAACCACGGCCCGCTGCTCGACGTGCTGCTGCTGGATGAGCGCAGCTATCGCGCGGCCAATGGCCCGAACCGGCAACCAGCGCAGAACGACGAAACGGTTTTCCTGGGCAGCGCGCAGATGAATTGGATCAAGCGACGTTTGCTGGCTTCGCGCGCAACTTGGAAGGTGATTGCCAGCGATATGCCCATCGGCTTGGTCGTCGGCGATGGCACGCGCAACGGGCAGCCCAATTTTGAAGCCTTCGCCAACGGCAATGGCCCGGCGCTGGGGCGCGAGTTGGAAGTGGCCGAATTGCTGCGCTTCATCAAACAGCGCAAGATCAAGAACGTGATTTGGGTGACGGCGGATGTGCATTACGCGGCGGCGCATTATTACGATCCGGCCAAAGCGCAATTCACCGACTTCAATCCGTTTTGGGAATTCGTCGCGGGGCCGCTCAACGCCGGCACGTTTGGGCCTGCCGCGTTGGATGACACCTTTGGCCCGCAGGTCAAATTCACCGGCATTCCCAAAGGCATGCGGCCGAATCGTTCGCCCAAGGACGGCTTTCAGTTTTTCGGCGGCATCAAGATTGATGGCAAGACCGAAGCAATGACGGTGAGCTTGCACGACATCGCGGGCAAGCAGTTATACAGCATTGAACTGGCGGCGCAACGTTGAATTTCAAATTTGAGATTTGGGATTTGCACTGCGGGATTGCAGATCAAAAGGAAAGCAAAGATGACCGAACTGAATGGGCATATCAAACTAATCGTACTGGTGACAACCGTCGCGCTGGCGGTAATCGCTCTTCGACTACCACGCGACGTTTGGGCCTGGGGCCACGTCGGCCACGAATTAGCAGGCCGTGCGGCGGCGATCAAACTGCCTGTCGACATGCCTAAGTTCTTCCGCAAGGAAGTTGACCAGTTGAGCTATCTCAACCCGGAGCCGGATCGTTGGCGCGCGCGCGATGAATCGAATATTGATCGCGGCATGGACAGCGCTGCCGCGCCCGACCATTTCATTGACCTGGAATTGGTGCCGGCGACGGCGCTGAACGCGGTCAATCGTTACGATTTCACCGCCGAGTTGTTGAAGGCTGGGAAAAAGCCCGTCAATGTGGGCTTCGTGCCGTATCGCATGCTCGAACTCTTCCAGACCATGCGCATCGAGTTCCGCTTGTGGCGCGCCGAAAAGGACGCGCGCAAACGCCGCTGGATCGAAGCGCGCATTCTGAATGACGCAGGCATCCTGGGCCATTACGTCACCGACGCCGCCAATCCGCACCACACGACGATTCATTACAACGGCTGGTCGGGCGACAATCCGCAAGGCTATACCGTCTTCACCAGCGAACCGAACAAAGGCATTCACTATCGCTTTGAAGACGTTTATCTGGAATCGCACATCAAGCTGAACGACGTCTTGCCGTTGATTGCCGTCGAGGCCCGCGTAATCGAAAAACCGCGCGAAGCGATTTGGGAACACCTCCGCAACTCGAATAAGCTGGTCGAACAGCTTTATATTTTGGACAAGCAGGAAGCCTTCAGCGCGACGACTGCGGGTGCCGAGCACAAGAAATTTATCAGCGAGCGCCTGGCCGCAGGCGCGCAGATGTTGCGCGATCTGTGGTGGACGGCCTGGGTCACGAGCGACCCGAAATTGACGCCACCGGTGCCACCACGTCCGACCAATTGAATTCACTGGCCAATTGAATTTATTGAGGGCTGCTATGAAACATCCCGCTGTGTTAGACCGCCGCCGCGCCGCGCTGGCGGTCATTGATCTGCAAGAAGCCTTTCGTCCGATGATCGCCGGGTTTGGCGAGTTGGCGCAGCGCATCGCCGTGACTGTGCAAGCTTGCCGTGTGTTGGACGTGCCGATCATCGTGACCGAACAATATCCCAAAGGCTTGGGCCGCACTGTCGCTGAAGTCGCCGAGCACCTGCCCGCCGGAACCGTGCCGCTGGAGAAGCAGACCTTTTCAGCTTGTGGCGTGCAGGAATTCGATGTGCAACTGCGCGAACACCACGCCGAACAGGTCATCGTCTGCGGCATCGAAGCGCACATCTGCGTCAGCCAGACGGCGCACGATTTATTGCAACTCGGCTATCAGGTGCATTTGCTCTGTGATGCCGTGGCGGCGCGCTTGCCGCACAACCGCGAAGTCGCCATTCAAAAACTCATCGGCAACGGCGCGATCATTTCTTCGATAGAGATGGCGCTGTTTGAACTATGCGGCGGCGCGGACACGCCCGAATTCAAACAGGTGCAGCAGTTGGTGAAAGGCTTGCAATAGATGCGTGAAACGACAATCGAACAGTTTGAATGGCTGGAAACCAAGACTGAATACCGCGAAATCCGCCCGTCGAAACACGGCGAGGAATTGCGCTGGCTGGTCAACCGCGAAACGATCCGGCAACGCGCGACTGGCGCGACCGTCACGCGCTCGCACCTGCGCCACCCCGGCATTTGCGTGATGGTTCCCTTCACCGACGCAGACCACATCGTGCTGATGCGGCAATACCGCTACGCCGCGAATGAGTATCTGTGGGAACTCTCGGCGGGCACGCTGGCGGGGCGCGAAGAGAACGGTCGCATGATCTCCACCGAAACACCGGAGGAATGCGCGCGGCGTGAATTGCTGGAGGAAACCGGCTACGAGGCGCGCGACTGGCAGAAAGTCTGTGAATGTTACGCTATGCCGGGCAGCAGCGATGAGTTGATTCACCTTTTCTTTGCGCGTGGCCTGACGCAGCGCGAGCAGGCGTTGGATGTCGGCGAAATCATCAGCGAGATTCGCGCATTCAGTGCGGCGGAGTTGCGCGGGATGATCGCGCGCGGCGAGATTCGGGACGCGAAGACGTTGGTGGGATTGTTTTATGCGCTGTCAGGTACAGCAGGCTGCTAGCCTGCTGCCACCTTGCGGAGAGAGGCTTGTGCGAATTCATTTCATCTTCCATTCAACGGCAGCAGGCTAGCAGCCTGCTGTACTGCGGCAAACTGTCTCGGCCAAATGAATCTGTTCAGCGAGCAAGCGGCGTAATCAAAAATGTATTGCCGCTTTCACTGACAGATTCCCCGCTGGAGGTTACCCGTTATGTCGCTGCTGCTTTCGTTGCTGTTTTATCTGGCCGTCGCCGTTGCCGTCATTCTGGTCGCCGGCACGCTCATCACCTTTCTGGTCGAGCGCAGCCCATATCACCAACAATTTGTGCAGGGCCGCGTGCCCACGCCCGCACCGCAAGGGTTTTATCCGGGTATGGCGCACGTCCTGTTCGACAAACCCGTGCCCTGGCTTGGTAAATCGTTCGATAGCGCGGGGCAATTGGGCTTCAACATTTTCACGCCGCTGGGCGCGCGCATCCTCAAGCTTTTCTCGCCGCTTTACCGGCGCTTCAGCCGCAACGCTGACGGAAATACCAACGCGTATTACTTCAAAACTCGCACTGGTCAGGGCAAGAAGGACGCGCAGACCGAAGTCATCAAGCTTGATTACGACGCGCCCGAAAACCCGCTGTTCATTCGCATCATCCTGGACGAGATCGTCGAGCTTGCGCCGCAGCAATACCTGGGCAAAATTCACGTGAAGCTGCTGCCCGGCTTTTATGTGACCATCGGTTATTTCGGCTTGCGGAAACAGTGATCGTTACAAGAGGCAACAAGTTTCACCTCTCATCCCTCATCCCTTACCTTGCAGTCGTTCTCTGTCGAGCCGCATCAGCGTCGCCGTGCTTTTCGCCACCAGCGTGCCGTCATCAAGCGTGATCGTCACTTCGCAATAGGCCAGCGTTTTGCCCAGATTGACGATGCGGGCGTCAGCAATGATGTCGCGGTCTTTGACGGCTTTGAAGAAATTAATGCGCTGTTCGACGGTCGTGGCGAGTTGATCGGGCAAGACCAGCGTCATCAGCGCGTGCGCGGCAGCGGAATCGGCCAGCGCGTAAATCGCGCCACCGTGCAACGAAGCCGGTTGCAGCAATTCCTCGCGAAAGGGCAGTTTCATTTGCGCCCAGCCCGCGCCCGCGTCCAACAGTTCGATACCCATAAACCGCAGGAATGAAACGCGCGCCGAGGCGGCTTTTAACAGTTCGAATTCTTTGTTCACTGGCTTATTGCTCATTGGTGATGATGGGATTATCCTCCCAGCCGATTTCGTATACGCTCACAAACATTACGCCGCAATCTTCCCCCTGAAACCGCCCACGACGCAACAGGAACACGCGATGAATCAACCGGATCGTTCGCAACCCGTGCGCCACTTGCTGGCCCAGGAAAAACACGGCTTACTTTCGACGCTTTCACGCAAAGCCCAAGGCTGGCCGTTTGGTTCGCTGGCTCCTTTCGCACTGACCACGCGCGACGAGCCATTGCTGCTGTTGAGTCAGTTGGCCGAACACACGCAAAATATATTGGCCGACCCGCGCGTTAGCTTGTTCGTGCAGGAGGCGGCGGCACTGGCTAATCCGCAGGCAGGGGCGCGGGCAACGTTGCTGTGCACGGCGGAATTGGTAGCCGAACCCGAAGTCGAGGTGGCACGCCAAACGTATCTGCAACGCTTCCCCGAAGCGGCTTCCCTGTTTCAAATGGGTGACTTCCGGCTGTTCAAATTGAAGGTTGAACGGGTGCGCTTCATTCGCGGATTTGGCGAAATGTATTGGCTGAGCGGCGCGGAATTGTGAGGTAGAAGGACTGAACCAAAGCGCCCAGTGGCGCGTAACAAAGGCTATGCAAAGACGAGTTCATGACGGGTTTCAATTTCTGTTGCTGGCGTCCGGCTTGACGGTCGTTTTGTCATTCATTCCGGGCGCGGACTGGCTGGCCTATCCGTTCCGGCTCTTCGTCACCTTCATTCACGAAGGTGGACACGCCTTGCTGGCGCTGCTGACGGGCGGCTGGGTGACGGGGCTGCGCATCCATCTGGACGCGAGCGGCGAGACCTTTTCGACTGGCGGCGTGCCGCTCATCATCGCCAGCGCGGGTTATCTGGCCAGCACCGTTTATGGCGCGAGCCTGTTGGCGCTATGCCGCGATGGCCGGCACGCCAAAGCCGTGTTGACGCTGACGGCGGCGGCGGTCTTGGGGCTAACGCTGTTCTTTGCCAAAGGGATGCTCAGTTTACTGACCGGCATCGGGCTGGCCATTGCGCTGGTGTTTTGCGCCATAGCGCTAGCCGAACGCGCGGCGCATTTCTTCCTGAGCTTTCTGGCGATTCAATGCTGTTTGAATGCGCTCTTCGATCTACGCACGCTCTTTCTGATTTCGGCAGCCAGCGATACACCCAGCGACGCCTTTAATATGCAACGCATGACGGACGTCCCAGCGGTGGTCTGGGCGGTGATGTGGCTGGTCGGCTCGCTATGCGTGCTCTGGGTGGCCTTGCGCAGCTTTGGCAACCCCTATCCAAAGGCGCGCACGGTGACGCGGCGACGGCGGGCCGTGGTCAACCCTTAATTTTTTGCCTGATTGCGCACGGGTTTGGTCACACGCGGGCCTGTAGTATATTTGGAACCGTCTTGAGAGGCGGTCGTTACATTGACCGGTGAGCCAGCAATCCCGCGACCCTCAAGAACGACCTAAACCAAGGAGCACAAGTTTTATGAAGCAGAGACATCAACGCACACAGCGTCAACGCCAGGCGGGCTTTTCGCTGATCGAATTATTGATCGTGGTGGCGATCATCGGGATTCTGGCTGCGGTGGCGCTGCCGAAACTGCAAGCGAATCTCAAGCTGGGCCGCGAGACGGCAGCCATCTCTTCGCTGCGCACGATTCATACTGCCCAGGCGCAATACAACGCGATGAAAGGCAAGTTTGGCACTTTGAAAGAACTGGAAGGTGCGGGGCTGGTCGGCGCCAACTTCGCCAGCGGCCAGCCGGTCAGCCAATATCGCTACACGTCAACGGAGGCCGAAGCGGACAAGTATTGCATCCAGGCCACGCGGATCAGCCCCGGCGCCGCCGATCACGATTACAATGTGATCGAAGACGGCACCATCCGCGCACTCGAATCAAAGACGGTCAACGCCTTGCCGCACGGTGAAGGTGTGCCGATTTCGGATAGCGCCAATACGGCTGCGCAACCTGCACCCGCCGCTGGAGCGAAGTAGTCGTCTCGCATCTCTCTGAAAAGCAAAGCAGGCAAGCGATTCGTAAGGATGGCTTGCCTGCTTTGTATTTTTGGACTGTCAGTTTAGCAAATATACAGCAGGCTGGCGGCCTGCTGGTCGGTTGCCATCAGACCAACTGGCTTCCATTGGTTGACTGCTTTAGCCCGCAGCAAGCTGGCAGCTTGCTGTACCATGCCTAAAATTCACACGCTTTACTGCCGCAAAACCTGCACCTATAATCCGTTCTTACTTCCGCAACCGCTTCAGAAAGCGGGCATCCAAAGATTGCAGTTATGAGGAGTTACTATGGATAAGCATCGCTGGTTAAGCGCCTGCGTGATCGTGGCACTGGCCTTATTGGTTGGGTGGAGCGCGGTTTCAGCGCAGCAAGGCTCGGCATCTCAAACCAGACCCCAAACCAAACCGCAGACGACCAAGCCGGGTGAAAAACCTAAGGCGGGCGAACAGCCGAATGAGCAAGATCAGGGGCCAGGGACGATCACTTCGCGCACTGTCAACGTGCGCCTGCCCGTCGCCGTTACCGAAGGCAAGACCAGCCGTTTCATTACTGATTTGAAGCAGAGCGACTTCGAAATCTTTGAGGACAAGGCCAAACAGGAGATCGTCTCTTTTCAGGCGCTCAGCGATTTGCCGCTGGATGTGGCGATCCTGATGGACACCTCGAACAGCGTCAAACCGAAGCTGAAATTTGAGAAGGACGCCGCCGTCTCTTTCCTGCAAACGATGCTGACCTCGCGCAAAGACCGCGCGCTCTTTGCCACCTTCGATTCCGAAGTCGAATTGCAGCAGGATTTCACTAACCGGTTGGACTTGCTGACCCAGGCGATTGACAAGGTCAAAGCCCAAGGCGAAACGCGCATGTACGACGCGATTTACAGCGTTTGCGAAGAGAAGATGTTCGCCATCCAGGGCCGCCGCCGCGCGATGGTCATCATCACCGACGGCGAAGACACCGTCAGCGAACGTGCTTTGAAAGACGCGATTGATATTGCCCAGCGTTCTGAAACCGTCATTTTTGTGATCAGCACAAAATCCGGCGGCTTCTTCGGCGTCGAGGCGGGCACGGTGGATAACAAAGAAGACAAGGTGCTCAAGCAATTGGCCGAAGACACTGGCGGGCGGGCATTCTTCACTTCCAAAGTTCTCGAACTGGAGAAGAGCTTTTCGGCCATTGCCAAGGAATTGCGCAGCCAGTATCAGGTCAGCTACAGCCCGACGAATGAAGTCTTTGACAACAAGTTCCGCAAGATCGAAGTGAAATTACCGAATTACAAGGACTACCGCATCCGCACGAAGAGCGGCTATAACGCGGTGCCGCCGCGGCAAACCAGCACTGAAACAGGCATTAAACAGTGATTCGCAATAACTGGCGAGTACCTGACCGAAGCGGCGACGCGCGCCGCGTTCCACCACCCGGCTTCGGCAACCTCCAAGATAGCAGGAAAAGATGAGGGAGTTTATGACACAACGAATTCGCATCGCTTGGTTGCTTTGTGCCGTAGTGGTGGCGGCGCTCGCCGGGCTGACGCCGCACACCGGATGGCAACCAGTCGCGGCACAGCAGAAAAAAGAGCAGAAGAAAGACCAGAAAAAAGGCGACGAAAAACAGCAACCGAAAAAGAAAGACGACGAGATCGAGACCATCCGCGTCGGCACGCAACTGGTCAACGTGCTCTTTGCCGCACAGGACAAACAGAACCGCTACATCAACGATGTCGCCCAGGAAGAAATCACCGTGCTCGAAGACGGTAAGCCGCAGCAAATTTTCACCTTCAAACGCGAATTCGATCTGCCGCTGACGATGGCGATTCTGGTGGATGTGAGCGGCAGCGAACGATTCATGCTGCCGGTGTTGAAAGACGCCGGCTCGCGCTTTATCAATTCCGTCATCCGCCCGAACAAAGACACCGCCGCGATTATCAAATTCGAAGGCGAACCGACCCTGATGCAAGGACTGACTTCGAATGCTGCGCGTTTACGCAAAGGACTGGAAGAGATCGCCTTTATTGCAGGGCCTCCGCCCAGTGTTTTTGGTGGTGCGACGCCGCCCATCAATGGCGGTTCGCGGCAGGGCGGGACTTCGATGTATGACGCGATCATTGCGACCAGCGCCGACCTGCTGGCCAAAGAACCCGGGCGCAAGACGATCATCCTGATTACTGACGGTGAAGACACTACCAGCCGTATGAAAATCGGCGATGCGATTGACGAAGCTTTGCGCGCCGAAGTCGTCATTTATGCCATCGGCATCGGTGATGAAGGTGTCAACGAAGGCGTGCTCAAACGCATCTGCGAAGCCACCGGCGGGCGCGTCGCAGTACCCAAAGGCAATCGCGATCTGGATCAGGCCTTCACACAACTCGAACAGGATTTGCGCCAGCAATACCTGCTGGCGTATGAGCCAACCAACGAGGCGCCCGATGGCGCCTTCCGCAAAATCGAAATCCGCTTGCCGAACCGCAAGGACATTCGCATTCGCCACCGCAAAGGTTATTACGCGCCAAAAGGCTGATGCTCAGTGGCCGATAGTCGGTAGCCGGTAATCGGCAAGCTGCTTGCTTACGCCACTGGCTACCGGCCACTGATCGCCGATGAGAACGCCCGCACATACTCCCAAACTCCAAACTGAAACTCATCATTGGCTGGGCGACGTGTATCTTTGGCTGCCGCTGGCCCTGGCTTCGTGGTGGCTGGCGTATGTGTTGCGCGATCCATTCATCACGGATTGGGACGGCTTCGATTACACCGTGCTTTCGGTGCAGGGGTTGCCCTCGGCATTAGGACTAGGGCGGGCGTTGTTTCTTGGTTACAATCACTGGCTTTGGAAACTGGCGGAACGCTTTTGGGGCTTGCCCGCCGCGCAGGCGTATTTGCTGTTGCGTTACGGCGTAATTGTCCAGGCGGGCCTGGCGACGATGGGTTTCTATGCGCTCTACAAAGAGCTTTCGGCCCGACGGCTGGCCGCACTGATCGCCACATTGCTGATGGCGGGGTCGCCTTACTATTTGATTTACAGCGGACGCGGGATGAGTGAGATACCGGCCTTTGTTTGGCTGAGTTGGTCACTGTGGTGGTTGGTGAAGAGCGCGCGGTTGGGGTGTGATAATCAGTTTTTGCTGGCGGCGGCGTTTTTGGGTGCCAGCGCGAACCTGCGCGAGTTCGCGGTCTTTTACTTTCCGCTGATCGTGCTGGCAGGCCGTTGGTATCGGCTTAGTTGGTGGCGCTGCTTAGCGGCGTTGGGATTGGCTGGGCTGGCTGCGTTGGCGGGGATGATTTTCTGGTCGCTTTACGACACGGACAACTATCTGCGCGCGGTGATCAACTGGTACACGCTGAGCGCTAACGAACGCGCCGTGCATCCGGTCACTGCCAAGAATCTCTGGTTCGTCGCCAAGTTTGCCTTTGATTGTTCATGCGTCACAGCCTTAACGAGTGTCTTGGGTCTAATCAGCTTGTGTACAAGCAAAAAGCATTTTGTATTGCTGGGGCTGGGGCTGTGCGGACTGGGGACAGATTTGCTCTTGCTGTTGAATCACGATCTACCGGTCAATCCGCGCTATCTGCTTACCGGTTTGCCAGGGCTGGCGGCGGTCAGCGGCTGGATGCTGGCGGAATTCGCGCGCACGCAACAATGGCGGGCGCTGCCGCTCCTGCTCGGCCTGCTCGTGCTGACCAAAGGCACGTATAACCGTTTGGCAAAAGAACTTTACGATCACCAATGGGGCGCGCGGGCAGCACAGCATTATATTCAAAAAATCACTGATCTGCCCTGGCACGCCGCGTTTATCGTGGGAGCGCGCACGCCGTTGATTCAGTTTTATAACGGCGTGCGCGCGCATCCGCATTGGGCGGTAATTGCGCCGGGCGCGCCCTGGCCGGATGAAAAACTGGGCGAGCGCATTGATGATTTGATCATGGCGGGGCGCGCGGTTTACGTGGATTTCGACCCGGAACTTTGGCAATTGGGGACGCGCTCCATTAGCCGCGAAGGCGCGGGACTGGAAATGATTCGGCGTGAATTTGAATTGGAATCGGTGCGCGAACAACTTTACCGCATCGTCAGGCGGCGCACGGCAGAGCATTTATTGGCGCGGAATATGCTGGGAACTTTCGGCCCGATAGGGCGTGTGTGTTCGCAGTCCAATGTGAAAGACCAAGAACAGCGCGAGGTTGGTGAGCAAGTCAGATCTGGCTTTATAGTTTCTGCACGAGTTCGTCCTCGCCGGGGTCTTTAGCAGTAGCGACAAACCGAGTGGCTATTCGCCAAAGAACATTAACGGGGAACTGAGGATTTGTGATTCCGTCTCAGTTCCCCGTTATGTTTTTCGATTCAACCGCAAAGCACCGAGCCGCCGTTGACGTTCAAAATCTCGCCCGTAACGTGTCGCGCCAAATCCGAAGCGAGAAAGAGGATTGAATTGGCTATGTCCTCCGCTGTCGCAACGCGGCGCAACGGGATTGCCTCAAGAATTTTTTGCAATTGGGCCGAATCCGTTTGTAAAGCCGAAGCTGCCATTTCGGTATCTACCCAACCTGGCGCGACACAATTGACCCGCACATTCAACGGCCCAAGTTCCACCGCCAATGATTTGGTCAGGCTGATGACAGCCCCTTTCGAGGCGGCGTAATCCGAGTGAAAAGCTTCGCCGCGCTGGCCTGCGGTGGAGCTGACAATGACGATATTGCCGCGCCGTTGTTGAGCAAAGAGGCGCGTGGCAGCTTGGCAAAGGTAATACACGCCGTTGACATTGATGCGCATGGTTTTATCCCATTGTGCGTGACTCAGATCGGCGATGGCATGTTCTGTGGGCGGCCAGATACCGTGGTTGGCGACCAGCACATCCAACCGGCCAAACCGGGCGAGTGCCTGATTAATCAACGCTTCTGCTTCACTGGCCTGCGAAACGTCCGCTTGTACCAGCAAAGCTTCCGCACCTGCGCGTTGAACTTGTTCCGCCACAGATTGCGCAGCCGCCTGCTTGGCGTGATAGTTGATGACCACAGCGGCGGCCCCAGCTTCAGCAAACCGCACTGCTGCTGCAGCCCCGATGCCGCGTGAAGCCCCGCTGATTATCACTACTTGATTGGCGCAAGAAAGCATTCCGCTTGTCCTCCAGGAAAAATGAACCGCTCGCCACGCTTGGTCGTAAAAGGGCGCGGGCTGGCGCAAAGCAGCGCCACACCCAATCCCGAGTTCAAATCGAAGCAAGCATTGGAAGTGTTATACTGTGCGCACTTTGCAAGCCGCAATGGAACCTACAAACTTGAGATTGCTGGAGGAGCCAAAATGTTTTGCCCAAATTGTGGTCTGGAAAATGCGAAGGGTCAGAAATTCTGCCGTCGCTGTGGCGCCAATTTAGTGGCCTTCGATCTGGCGCAGAATTTTATCCAGGAAGTGGCGACAGGTCAGGCTACCAAGCAGGTAGAACCCAATAACATTCTGAAGATCACCGCGCTCATCAGCATTCTCGGCTTTCTCTTCACCACCATCGGGGCACTCCTTCTCAGCGTGATGCAATATGAATATCATGCTGGAGGCCCGCCACTGGGTTTGTTCATGGCGCTGTTTGGCTACGGATCAATTGTGCTGATTTGTCGGCGCTTGCTGAAATTGCTGGAAGCGAACCGAAATGAAGTAAAACCCTATGTTGTGCAAGCCGCCATACAAGCGCCTGTGGCTCAACCTTACACGCCCCCAAACCTGCCCAGTCAAACCAATCGTAACCTTGGGGCGGCACCGATTTATCACAGCATTACCGAGCAAGAGACACAGCAATTCGAGGCCGAACGGCGTGCTAATTCCTGATTATGGCAAGGCGGTTTTCTTGAGCGAAGCCTTGAGGTTGATCTGTTGCCCGGCTTTAAGGCGAATTTTGCGACTCCACTCTTCATGTCCATCGGCCAACACACTGACTTTATGTTCACCTGGCGCAAGCCTGACGGTTTGCGGTGTAAACCCTGAAAACTGCCCATCCAAATAAACCTTGGCGCGCGTGTCACTTTTCAAGCTCAGCCCCCCGGTATTGCGATTGATTGCAGCCTCTGACTGGGCATTCCGCAACTCAGCGCCAAATGAGGTATTTTCGCCAAACCCCTGCCGAAGTTTGGCGAAGAGCTTGAAGAAAAGCTCCGTGATCGTTCCGCTTTCAGTATTGCTGTTTGGTTTAGTTTTGGATTCTTCGACCTTGTTTTCAGCAATGCCTTTAGGTTTAGCCTTAGCTTCTTCAACCTTATGAGGGCTTGGTTCAAAACTAGGACGCCCTGCTTTGCCGGGTTTAAGTGCTTCACGTTCGACCCCCGTCTTGGTCGCTGAAATCCCACGCATAACTCCGCTCCAATTGATACCCCGCGCCACAACGATGATCAAAAACAGAAGAAACGCACTAAGCATCAGCCGCATTACGCGCCGAACTCCTTGCAGCACTTTGTTACCTGGGTTGGCAGGCTGCGCTTCGACTTCATTCAAGTTTTTTGCCATTGCCGCCCCTGTGCGCAATTCCGCGCGGCAATGCGTGCAATAAGAATGACCATGGCCATTTTCAATTTGACATCTTGGACACTGCATACACTACACCTCTGAACCGTAACAGCCTGGGGCGGGCTGAGCTGATCAATAATGCGTCCTCAAATAACCGGGTAAACGTAACAGCCAGGTGTTTCACCGTATTCAAAAAATGATTCGGTAGACACCTAGGCGACTCGCGAGAAATCGCGGCAACTCGATTTCTCGCATTTTGCGGCACTGGGAGAGAATACGTATGCGGCACGTGGGATGAATACTGACGGCTAGGTGGGATGCCGATAAGGCCGTCTCTGCGGCGCGTATAATCGCATACGTTGCGATTGCCGCAAAGCAAGAAATCACGGCCAACCTTGCAACTTCACAAAACTGGCCAAATCGGTTACATGCTAACTTTTGCTCACTTCCCCACGCTGTCCATAATCATTGTTTACTTGAGGATAATTTTACTTATGCGTAAGAAGTTTGAATCACACTTGAATCGGCTCGCGAAAGTTACAGAATCAATTTCTGTACTGTATTTGCTCGCAACTGCATTATTGTTAATCGTACTAGGGAGTGTCGCCTGCTCTAACTCTTCAACAACTTCATCCCCTCCTACAACAAGCCCAGCTACCACGTCCAAGGCAACCAGTTCCTCTGTTATTTTGCCTGCCGACGTCACAGAGAAAACACAAAATCCGTTGCCTGATAAAGCCGCTGCCGCCGCAGGAATGCCTCTATATCAGGCTAACTGTGCTCTTTGCCATGGTGATACAGGGGCGGGCGATGGCCCTGCGAGTGCGTCTTTTGACCCTAAACCGACCCATTTGGCGAAAGACGATGTGATAAACGATCCTGATGGGGAACTGTTTTTGGTATTGAAAAAGGGCAAAGGCAAAATGCCCGCAATGAAAAAGATGACCGATGAGCAGATGTGGCAAGTTGTTGCTTATGTCCGAACGTTGGCCAAACAATAATGCCGTAGCTCTGTCACTAGCAATGGTGGCAACAGACTTAAGGGCCTTCGAAAAACCTTCGATATTGTCAGCTATCAAATTTGGGGTCCAACTTCCTTCACCATGTATGGCTGTGTAAACAGGGCAATCTTCAACGCTGACGTCTACAAAGATTGGATCACCACAGAGAGCTTTGCACCCAATGACAATCCAATTCCGTTGCCAACTCCCGGCTGCATCATTGACCACTGAATTACCGCCTGGGCCAATCGGGTAGCCCACCTGGGCCTCTTTCAGTTCTTCTGGCTGGTAAATGTGTATCCCCGTATAGCCAAAACTGACCGACCTATATGTAAGCCACACCAGAATGTCGGGTAACTTTCTGCGATTGACCCGTAATGGCCGAATCCGCAAAATTTCAAACCCGACATCTTGGTGTGGCGCTTCTATAGCTGAGGTAACCCTTAATGCCAGTTCACATTTCATGGTTCAATGGATTATCTCAAGATGAAATTGTTTTCGTCCTACTTCAACTTGCTTACAACGGGTGTTTCCTTCATCAGCTTATAAATCGGATACGTCTTCCCCTTCTCCAAATACGCATCCAGAAAATTCCAATTCACAAAGCCGTTGTCGCTCTCCGCTTCGAGCAGATAAAACGCCAGTGGAGCCAGTGACTGAGTCGTCCGCACCAAAATTGCGCCAGCGGGAAAGGTGAGCGTTTCCGGCTTCGCGCTGCCTTTCAGCGTGATTTGCTGGTGGCCCTGGAAGGCGCGGCCCACTTTGTTGACCTGCTCAATGGCGAAGCTTTCGACTTCGGCGGTCAGCGGTTCGGTCAGCTCTTCGACGGCGATGCCGTGGGCGAGCAGTTTGGCGAGGATGGTTTGCAGGCCCGCTTCGTTGCGGAACAGATAGGCGCGCGGGACGGCGGCGCTTTTGGTCGCGGCAAACAAACCGTAATCGAGCATCGGCGTCGGCGTGACTTTGTCTTCGAGCATCGCGGTCATGTCTTTGCCGTTGCGCGGATTCTTTTTCTTTTCGACTGCGCCAACCAGGATGTTGACGGGTTTGTCGAGCGCCTTGATTTCAAAGGCGACACCCTGTTGGCCCAGCTTGCCGCGCACGGCGTCATCGTCGGCGCGTTTGGTCAGCGCGGCGATTTCGGCGGCGTGCAACGCGGAGTATTTGAAAATCTCTTCGACAAAGGCTTCGGTCACGGCGATGCGGCCTTTGAAATCGAGGTAGCTGTATGCTTCAGACAGGATCGTCATGCGATTGCGCAACCCCGCGTAGTTGTTACCGAACATCGGGCGATGATCGAAGGTGCGCCAGACTTTGGTATCGGTCGCTTGGGTGGACGGTTGCGCCTCACGGCCCGCGCGTTGAATTTCAAAGTTGTCCAACTCGCGGTTCAGCCGCTCTTTCGTCGCAAAGTTGCCGTAATAGTAAGTGCGAAACTTGTGCTGCCGTAGCAGCGTGCGCGTGATCGCGGGCAGCATTTTGTTGCGCTCAAACGCAATCAGCCGCGCGTCGGCATTCGGGTTGAGCATCGGCGAATAGGTCAAATGATAACCGTGATAAGAACCGTTCGTGGTGTGCAAGTCTACGATCAAGTGCGGGTCCCAGCGGTTAAAGAGGCCAACCAGCGCGTTGGCTTCGGGCGTTTCCAGCTTCATGTAATCGCGGTTGAGGTCAAAGCTTTTGGCGTTTTCGCGCGTGCCGACGCCACCGATGGGACCATTCTGGGCGGTACGATTAGTGGGCGCGATTTTCTCGTTACCGTCGGCGTTGTAAATCGGCGCAATCAGGATGACCAGGCTGTTGAGCAAGGTCTTCAAATCGCCGAAGGCAAGGCGGCGCGACAGATGCAACATCGCCTCTTTGCCTTCGACTTCACCGGCGTGGATGTTGGCTTGGACGAAAACAACAGTCTTGCCGGATGCGCGGGCGTCGCGGGGTTGCGCGATGGGCGGATCGGCAAAAATCAGCAATGGCAGATCGCGGCCTTCTTCAGATTTGCCGAAGGATTCGACGCGCAAATTGGGCGTGCGTTTTTGCAATTCGCCGATGACGCGCATGACGTCTTCGTAGCGGCTGGTTTCTTCGTAATTGGTCAGTTCGGCGCGCGATTTCAGTTTGTCGTCTTGAATCTTGGGCATAGCTTGAATGAGCAGAGCGTTGAAAGAGAGCAGGCAGGCAAGTGCAAAAGCCTTTTTCATGGGGGCGAATCTCCAGGAATTGATAAAGAAGATTAGCCACAGAGGCACAGAGGCACAGAGGCACAGAGGCACAGAGGCACAGAGGCAGATGTTGGTATTTCCAATCTCGTTTTTTCTCAGTGCCTCAGTGCCTCTGTGGCTAATCTTCTTTGCTTTTCATCAAGAAGTCATTACGTAAATTTTGTAGCACCAACTCA
Organism: Acidobacteriota bacterium; assembly: GCA_016196035.1. Lineage (NCBI taxonomy): Bacteria > Pseudomonadati > Acidobacteriota > Acidobacteriota bacterium. The sequence continues at coordinate 137,595 of JACPYM010000008.1, forward strand.
ATAGATAAATCACGAGCAGCGCATAGATGGTGCGATTGGTTGCGCGCGCGTGCAGCAACTGCTCCCACACGACGCGGCGATAGAGCAAATAGAACGCCAGCGGAATGCTCAGCGCCGTCAGGCAAAAAGCCAGAAAACCGAAGGGTTGCGCGACAAAGGAATGCAGCCATTGCCAGTGCGCCGCGTAAGCAAAGCTGGTCGTCAAGCCGCAACTCGGACAGGGAATTCCAGTCAGCGTCAAAAACGTGCAGGCGGGCAGGCCCAATTGTTCGTGCGTGCCGAAGCCGCGTGCGGATGGATGCAGATAGCGCGCAAGACCAAGTGTGGCAGTGGCGATGGCAATGACCACGCCATACTGGATTTGATCGGCGCGTGAGAACGGGCGCGCGGGCACGGCCTGCCACACGCAATCGAAAGGCAGCGAATTGACAGAGTGCGTTTCATTCATCCGTGAAAGACGCTCATCATGCCCGCGAAACCGATCAGCACGCCATAGAGCACGCCGATGCCGCAATAAATAATCGTCACCGCGATACCGCCGTAAAAGCCAAACTTCGCCAGCGTCTCACCTGCCCGTGGCGCTTGCCCGGCGCGGATGGCGTCGAGTTCCTGCTTGCCCAGAATCAGCGCGGGGATGCTCAGAAACGGGCCGCAGCCAATAAAGAAGCCCGCCAGCATCAGCACCAACGAAGCAATCGCGCGCCCGCTCGCCCCTGGCGGTTGTCCGCTGCTGGCGTAACTTTGCTGCAAGTTGGGCGCGGCGGCTGGATAACCTGATAACGGCGCTGGTTGCGCGCTTGGCCCTTGATAACCCGGATAAGGCAAATCTGCCGGCGGCTTTTGCGCCGAAGCTTGCCAGGGGTTGGGTGCGGCGGGCGGCGGCTGTCCGGCAGTTTGGGTGAAAGCGTGCGCGCAGTTACGGCAGAAGCGGGCATCGGCGGCGTTTTGGGTGCCACAGCGCGGGCAAAACATGGACGGATTCCTCCTGATTCGTAATTACAGGTGCCGGACTGCAAAGAAATAAAATCGCGCGCCGGTTCAATTGGTTTCGCGCCGCACATTGACGGCGGTCGCTTCTCCCAAATGCGCGGTCGTGTGTTCGGTTACGCTGGCCTGTGCATTTGCGGCGGGCAATTGCGCCACTTTGGCCGTATCAACAGCGCCAAATAATGGCTGTGGTTGCGGCGGCGCCAGCGGTTGGGCCAACGGTTGGGCCAACGGTTGGGCCAACCGTTGGGGTGGTTCTGCCTGCTCACGTTTCAATTCGACGATTCGCTTGCTTAGATAAACGCCATTGAAAATGAATCCCAGCCCGATGAACAACGGAATCAAACCAACTGCCCAGAGGCTGCGCAGGATTTCGGCTTGTGGCCCGCCCACGTTATTAGCCACGGCATCGAATAAAAAGCTGAAGAAAATGGTCAGCGCCAGACCTACGCTGCTGGTGATAACGCCGCCTTTGATCTCATCAATGCGTTTCTCTTCGGGCGTCTTTTTGCGTTTGCTGCGTTGCTCTTCCAACGCTTCTTCTTTCCAAACATCATTCCAGTCCATGCTGGCGCCGCCGCGCGACATCACGCCCTGAATGCGGCGCAAATTGATGCCGCACTGTTTGCAATACTTGATGCCTTGATCGGCCTGCGCACCGCATTGGGGACAAAACATAGCGTTTACTCCATTTTCCAGTTCGTCTTTTGTGCTGCCTGTTGGTTGGGCAAATGCCGCGTGTCATCTTCTGTGACACTGGGCGCGAAGTTGCTGACCGGCACAGCCCCATTGTTCGTCCGCCGCACGGGTTCCAATTCATCTGTGCGCGTGCCAGGCGGCAGCGCCGAGAACACCGGTTTAGGAGTTTGATTAAGCTGGGCCGTATTGGATGTGGGCGCAGGCGTCGGTATGAATTCAGGCTGTGGCGCAGGCACCGTATACGCACCGTGGTTGGTAGTATTCACCAGATGCCGCCAACTCAGCACTTTGGACAAGCCAATCGCAAACAGCAACAGCCCCACAAACCCAAAGAAGCCGAGGCCGGAATGTCCGAACGAGAGAATGAACTTGAGAATGTTGTAGGCCAAAAACGCGCCCCCGACCAGCAACATCTTCATCCCTTTGGCATACTCGCGTTGCCGCTCCAATTCGTAAGAGATGTTGGGATGCGGCAAATAAGGTTGGTGGTGTGGCAAGTGCCCAGTGGGCGTAATTCCCGGCGGAGCAGGATTCACAGGTAAAGCGCCTTGCAACGATTGCGACACGGCGGCCAGATTGGTGCCGCAGACGGTGCAAAAACGCCGCTCTCCCTGATTCAATCCACATTTCGGACAGAACATCCGGCCTCCTGAAGCTTCCCCACGTTCGACTTAGAAATTAGGTCTCATGCGCGATTGGCAATTCAGTATAACAACGCCCACGAAGCGCGCCAACTTGTTTGAATTTCAGGTGAGAGAAACGCCGACGGCGGGAAAAAAGTTGCGGCGGGAAGGAAAGGACAAAGGGTGGGGAAAGGGGTGACGGAGCGAAAGATGTCGCTCCGTCACCCCCCTTTCATCGTCGCACCATCTCAATGACGGCGAAACACATTCAACAGCCGTCGCGCGCTGCCTTGAAACAGCGACATCCCAGCCATGTAGCCGTACCCGATCAGAAACAACATCAGGAAAGGCACGGTCGCGTAGATATGACTGCGCAGCGCGTACCAAACGGCCACGACGAAATAGAGCGCGAAGGACAATTCCAAGATGGGCAGCCAGCCTTTCTTGCGCCGGTATTTGCTGGCGACGTTCAACCAGTTGTCGTTGCTCTTTTCGACCTTATATTTGGGCGTGCGCACGAAGCTGGATTGAATGCGGAACAACGCTTCGAGCACAGCGCGCGTATTCGAGAAGACCAGCCCAATGCCCATCGCCATCGCCAGTGGGATTAGCGCAAACCGCCACTTCTCTTTCGGATGCAAATAGAGAATCGTCGTGCCGTAAAAACTCACTACTGAAAACGTCGCCAGCGTCAGCAGCGGCAGATCGAGCAGCAGCAGATGAAACATGCCCTGGTTGAACCGCGCGATCAGCACCGGGATATGCAGAATGCTGAGCGCAATCATCAGCGGCGCGGCGCAATTGCCGAACAGGCGGAAGAACAACTCCAGCTTTTGTTGCCGCGTCAATTGCGGATGCTTCAACAAACGCGGCATCAGCTTCAGCCCGACTTGCACCAGGCCCTTGGCCCAACGGCGCTGCTGCGCTTTGAAGGCGTTCATCTCGACCGGCAATTCCGCCGGCACGTCATCGTCAACCAGATAAACAAACTTCCAGCCCATCAACTGCGCGCGGAAGCTGAGGTCGGTGTCTTCGGTCAACGTATCGTGCTGCCAGCCGCCCGACCATTCGATGGCCTGTTTGCGCCACATCCCGGCGGTGCCGTTGAAGTTGAAGAACGCGCCGGTGCGATTGCGCGAGGTCTGTTCGACGACGAAATGACCGTCGAGCATCAACTCCTGAATGCGCGTGAGCAGCGAGAAGTTCGCGTTGATGTGGCCCCAGCGCATCTGCGCCATGCCGACTTTCTCGTCGCTGAAATAATCCACCATCCGGCGCAAGCAATCGGGCCGGGGCACGAAATCGGCGTCGAACACGGCGACCAATTCACCCTTTGCGCTTTTCAAGCCATTCTCCAACGCGCCCGCTTTGAAGCCGGTGCGGTCGTCGCGGTGAATGTAGTGAATGTCCAGGCCGCGCGCTTTGTATTCGTTGACGACGGCCTCGGCGATCTTGACCGTCTCGTCGGTCGAATCGTCGAGCACTTGAATGTCTAGCAGGTGGCGCGGGTAATCCAAGGCGGCGACGGCCCCGACCAGCCGTTCGACCACGTACATTTCGTTGAAGAGCGGCAACTGCACGGTGATGCGCGGCAACTCGCTTTCGGCAAAACTGCGCTGGGGATGCGGGCGAATGTTTCGGTAGCGCCAGAATTGATAAACCATCCGCACGCGGTACAGGCCGAGGATCGCCAGCAGCGTCAGGATGATGAAATAGAGAATGATGATCGTCCAATCAAAGCCATCGAGCGAATAGAGAGAACTGATGTTATCCGTCCCATTGCGCATAATCGGATCGGCCAGCCGTTGCAGTTCATCCTTCACCGCCTCTTTGGTGGGAGCAACTTGTAAGAAGAAAGGGACAATGTGCATATATTTTGATAATCGAATGAGTGCGTGATGAAATGCCGCCCGCCTCGGCAGACGTTTTGACAACAGGCGAGCATGTTAGCCGGGCGCACTGGGCTGTCAATGCGTCCGGCTGTGCGACAAGGCTGCCAGCTTGTCGGGGCGTCGCGGTGAAACCTATTGGTTCGTCAGCCGAGACTCCGACAAGCTGGCAGCCTTGTCGCACAGCTAACCAATCTCAGTCTGAATCACGGCAGCAACGGCTTCAGCGTGCCGTTGCACCACATCTGCATCCGCCGCCTCGACCATCACGCGCACCAGGTTTTCGGTACCCGAATAGCGCACGAGCAAGCGCCCGTTATCGCCCAACGCCTGATTGACCGCGTCCATCGCCGCTTTGATGGACGGCACGGTGTCGAGTTTCGGCTTGCTGGTGACGCGCACGTTGATCGTCTTTTGCGGGAAGCGCGTGAAGCCGCCCGCCAGCGTGCCCAGCGATTTGCCGGTGGCCTGGATGACGCGCAGCACTTCGAGCGCGCTGAGCATGCCGTCGCCCGCCAGCGAGAGTTCGGGAAAGATCAGATGGCCGGATTGTTCGCCGCCGAGGCTGCCGCCGTTGGTCAGCAACTCTTCGAGCACGTATTTATCGCCAACGCTGGTACGCACCAATTCAATGCCGCGCGCGCGCAGGGCGACTTCCAATCCCAGATTGCTCATGACGGTCGCGACGACGCGGTTCCCTGCCAGCTTGTCTTGCGCGTGCAGATATTCGGCCACGATAAACAGCATTTGATCGCCATCCACCAGTTGGCCGTGTTCATCCACCAACAGCAAGCGGTCGGCATCGCCATCAAAGGCCAGCCCTAAAGCCGCGCCCGCCTCTTTGACGCGCGCTTGCAGCGTTTCGGGATGGAGCGAGCCGCAAGCGAGATTGATGTTGCGTCCATTCGGTTCGGCGTTGATCGCCAGCACCTCAGCGCCCAGCGCGGTGAATAAACGCGGCGCTAATTCTGACGAAGCGCCATTGGCGCAATCCACGACCAGTTTCATGCCGTGCAAGGCGACACTCGCGCCGAATTCTTCGCGCAGAAAGGCCAAGTACTGTTCGCGCAATTGCGGTTCGGTTTCGATGATCGCGAGCGGCATGACCGGGAAACTTGCCGCGTCGGCTTTCAAATCGCGTTCGATGGCCTGTTCGGTCGCATCGTCCAGCTTGCGGCCCGTGGGTGCGAAGACCTTGATCCCGTTGTCTTGATAAGGATTGTGCGAGGCCGAGATGACGACGCCGGCGTCGGCGTTGAGCACGCGCGTCAGATAGGCCACGCCCGGCGTCGTGATGACGCCCGCCGCCCGCACGCTGCCACCCGCCGCCGCGATGCCGCGCCCGATGGCGGCTTCGATCCAATCACCAGATTCGCGCGTGTCGCGGCCAATCACGAGTTGCGGCGCACGCCCGTGTAGCGCGCGTAATTCACTGGCAAGCGAATACCCGATGCGTTCGACTGTTGGCGCGTCCAGCGGGAACTGTCCCGCGACGCCACGAATTCCATCCGTCCCAAAAAATTCACCCATCATGCTTCCCTGACGCGGCACGGCAACAGAGGCGCTGCCGTTAGCGTTTCACCTTTACTTCAGTTGGATTGATGCTTTTGATTTCGATTTGCCGGGCCAGCCCATCGGGCAGCCGCACACGCGGCGGCGCGGACTCGGCATTGGCGGGCAAAGTATTAAGATTGAGTTCGACCTTTAGCTCATCCGCGCGCAATGCTTCGAGTTCGGCGCGCGGGCCGAGCAAAACCACTTCGACCGTCTTCGTGAGCAACCGCGTGTTATGCGGCGCACCAATTAATTGCACCGGCAAATTGGCGAACAGTCGCGAAGCGCGGCGTTCGCCAATTTCCAGGGCGAGGGTCACCGCCGTGCGATTGGTGACACGCAACGCAGGCTGCGGCACCTCGACCTCCACGGTTGCGCTGAAGCTTTGCCGACGCCCTTTGAGGCTGACACTTTCGGTCTTGACCTGCTTCACCGCGTCGAGCAGGGATTGCGGTCCCATAATTTCCACTTCGTTCGGGGTGGCCGTGATGCGATAAAGTTCGACCCCCTCTTCCAGCCCGCCGATAAGCTGCGGCTCGACTTTGACTGATTTTTTGGTGATGGGTTCCAGCCGGAATTTGATGCTGGCGGGTTCGATCTGCAATACCTCAACGCCGTCGGGTGCCACGACATCTTTTAGCTTGAGTTGCACCACGCGCTCACCCGGCTCTTTATTCGCCAGGTTGGCGAGCACCGAGAGTTGATTGGGCAGCAGGCCGCGCACCTGGTCGCGGGGGCCGCGCAATCGCAGGCTGACGGTTTGCGGCGCGCTGTCGCCTAACAGTTCGACACCCTGGCTCAAACCGGTAAATTCAACCGGCACCCCCACCACGCGGACTTCGCTCAACGGTTGCCGGGCAATCAGATAAAGCAACGCGGCCAGCGCCAAAGCAATCGCTTTCAAGCCCAGACCTTTCCATTCTGCTTCTGACAGATGAGTTAGGCGCTGATACAGGCGCAGTGGATTGAGCCATTGCAGGAAGTTCGCTTTCATCGTGCGTTAGCCCTCCTGCACCCGGCCTGCTTTGCCACGGCTTGACGCGATGATCTCGTCCAGTTCGCGCTGGCGTTCACGCTCTTCTTCTTCCTGGGCGGCGGTTTCGGCTTCGGTACGCCAGGGTTCCATCGCGCTTTGAATCATGCGGCGCAATTTCGGGCCATCCAGATTGCGGTACAACTTGCCATCCATCACGAACGAAATCGCGCCCGTCTCTTCAGACACGACCACGGCGAAAGCATCGCTGTCTTCGGTCACACCGATGGCCGCTCGATGGCGAGTGCCCAACTCGCGCGAGACCAACGGATTTTGCGTCAAAGGAAGAAAACAGGAAGCCGCCGCCACACGGCCATTGCTGATAATCGCGGCCCCGTCGTGCAGTGGCGTATGAGTGTTGAAAATCGTCACCAGCAAATCATAAGTAAGCCGCGCATCCAGTTTGATGCCGCCTTCGATGAAGGAGCGCAAACCCACATCCCGCTCAAACACCATCAGCGCCCCGATCTTTTCGGAGGAAAGCGTATTCGCCACCAGCACGACTTCGTCATACCATTCGTCGCCGAAGGTGTTCACGCGCTTTTTGGTGCGCACCATCGGGAAGCGAATGTTCTTGCCCAAGTGAGTCAGCGCGGCGCGAATCTCGTGTTGGAAAAGCACAATCACCGCGAAGCCCAAATAGAATGTCGCCGTGCGTAAGAGCATCTGCACCGTCGTCAATCCAAGCTGATTGGACAATTCATAGAGCGCCCCGACCAAACCCAAACCAACGACCATTTGCACCGCGCGCGTCCCGTGCACCAGGCGTAACAATTCGTAAATCAGCACGGCCACAATCAGGATGTCCAGCACGTCGCGGATCGGCCACGCCTGCCAAAACCCCGCTAATTGTACCCAGATGCCATGCATGTAATTTTCCGTGTTGCCTATCCCAATGAAAACTTGAGTGCGCCCCGCCAACCTTACATTCGGCAGATAAACCCGCATTTGCCCGACCCTGTAACTGGATCAAGCCGTAAGGGAAATGGATTACTCTGACGAACAGCGAAGAGGGAGTGTGCCCTAACAGGCTCATTCTGCGTCACCAGCGCGGGCGCAGTGTAGCATAAGCGCCCAAAACGCCGCGACGCGATTTTTGGCGGGGGCTGAGCAACCAAATCAACCCAAATACCCGGCAACATTACGCAAAAGAGCACGGAGTTCAGGCTTCAGGCTGTGTTCGGATTGCCCAACATAGCCTGAAGCCTGGACTCCGTGCTCTTGCTTAACGTTTGCGTGTCTGTCTCGTAGCCGTTACTTCACGCGCACCTGCACCGTATTGGCCGCCCGGCCATCCGCCGTCAGCACCAAATCAACCACCCCGCGCCCAATCAGCGTGCGCGGCAACCGCAAGTTCGCTTGATCCAAGCCCACCAAGCCGCCTTGCGGCCCGGCGAACAGCACTTCCGACGCTTCCCCGCCGATGCGGCAGGTCACCGCGTTGGCCGCTGCCCCCCGGAAGCCTGTGCCGAACAACACCAGAATGACCTGATCCCCTTCCGGCCCCAAGTCAATCTCACGTGGCACTTGTCGTCCGCCTTCCGTTTGCGACAGCAATTCCAGACTCTGGCTGCCATCGGCTTTGGCGCGAAAGACCACGCCCGCCGGGACGCCCTGCCCATTGGCGTTCGCTGTGAACCAGCCCGGCGCGGCACTGACGATGTTGATCGTCCCTTGTGAAATGGTGCCATCGCCACTCGTCACCGTGACTGTCGCCGCGCCATTCGCCGTGCCCGGTGGAATCAAATAGTTGATCTGTTGCGGCGCGACAAAAAACAACGGGGCTTCGCGTTCGACACCCGCGCTGTCTTTGACCTTGATCACGCTGCCGGCGAGTTTGGTCGGCAGCGGCACACTGGTGGCGACTTCGACGCCGGTGCCCAGGCTTTCGCCAAAGGCCGCCGCGATGGAGTCACTGCCAAAGGCCGTGGCCGAAAAACTCGCCGCCGACACTGTCGCCACGGCTTTGACCGTGCTGGGGGTGAGCGCCAGTTTCCAGATGCCGCGGCCATGTGTGGCAATGACCAGATTCTTCGTTGCCTCGTGGTAACGCACAGTGAACACCGCGATGCGGGGCAGTCCCGTGCCCAGCCGCACCCAGTTCGCGCCGCCATTCGTGGTTTGAAACACGCCGATGTCGGTGCCGAGGTAATACGTGTTCGCCTGATTCGGATCCACCGCCACGCTGTTGGCTGGGGTGTCAGGCAAATCACCTGAAATGTCTGTCCATGTGCCACCCTGATCGTTGGTCAGAAAGACCTTGCCCGGAGTGGCGGGCGTGTTGGCATTGAAGCCCGAATACACCACGACCGCGCGGCGTTGTTCGTTCGGATCAAGGCCGATGTCGGTGATAAAGCGATTGGGCAATGGAGCTTTGGTGACATTGCGCCACGTGGCACTGCCCAGCTTGCCCGCGTCGGTCGTGACTTGCACGTTGCCATCTGAGGTACCCACCCAGACGACTTCGCCTGGGGGATCGCTGCCCTGGGCCGGATTCAAGCGCGGATGTGCGGCAATGGCGTTCAGGCGGCCTTGCCCCTTGGACAAATCCGTGCCGAATCCATCGCTGCTTGGCCCAATGCCAATGAAATTCACGCCGCGATCCGCCGTGCGATAAAGACGGTGCGTGCCGAAATACACCACGTTGCCTTGCTCGCCCGTGAAGCCGGGATGACCGGCCAACGGGGCGTAAAAGCCTACGCGGTCGGTCGGATTGAAGCCGCCCGCCCGAGCGGTGCAATTGCTGCAACGGCGGTTGAGCCAGGCAATCTGATTGACCGTACCATCCAGTGTCACGCGCGGGCCAAAACGCGCGGCGGTCGCGCTGCTGGAATTCTGAAACGTCTGCCAGACGACCTTCGGATTCGACTGGTCAATGTACGCGAAGCCGCCGTCGCCCTCGGCCAGATTCGTCCAACTGGCGTTGCCGCTGTAACGATTGGTGCCGTTGTCCTGCGTGCCGCCGACCATGAAATCGAGCGAGGTCGGATGCAGCGCGATCATCTGAAATTGGGTGATGTTCAGCGTGTTGTTCAAACTCGTCCAGGCCACGCTGGCGGCAGCCGCTTTGGCGTTGTTGGTGCGGAAGACGCCGCCGTCATTGCCGGTGAAGAGAATGCTGGGATTGTTGCGCGCGACGGCGATGGCGTGTGAATCGGCGTGCAAGCCGCCGCTGGTCGCATCGCCATAACTGATGTCTTCCCACGTCTGGCCCGCGTTGGTCGTGCGCCAGAGCGTGCCGCTGTCATTCGTTTCAGCCGCCGAGGTGGCGTAATACACCACGCGCGCATCCGCCGGGTCGGTCAGGATTGCCAAGTTGTAGTTGGTTTGCCCGGCGTCTTGCGGCGTGGCGACTTGTGTCCAATTCGCGCCGTTGTTGGTCGAACGGAAGATGCCCAGCAGTGTGCTGTCGGTGGCGGCCAGGGCGGCGTAAATGGTCGAATTTTGCGATCCCTGTAGCGGCGGCCCGACGGCCAGCGCGATGCGGCGAAAACCATCGGCGGGCAAACCGGTTTGCAGATACGTCCAGGTTTGACCGCCGTTTTCGGAGCGATAAATGCCGTCATCGAGCATCGCGGCAAAGACGCGCTGGCGGTTGAGCGGATCGGTGACGACATCCATCGCCGAGATGCGTCCGCCGTCGCCTGGGACATTCAGGTTTGCCCAGGTCTGGCCGCCATCGGTCGTCTTCCACAAACCGCGCTGACCGAGCGGCGCGTTGATGAAGGGGCTGCTGGCCGGACTGCTGGAACGGCCCGTCCCGGTGGTGACGTAAACCGTGTTCGTGTTGGTCGGATCAATCTCGATCTTCAAAATGCCCGCGTTGATGAAGACGGGCTGCACCGGCGCGAAGGTCGAATTGGGGCCGGTGATGACTTGCCAATTCGCGCCACCGTCGGTGGATTTCAAAATGCCTGCGCCGTAATAGCTCGCCCCGCTGAAAGGATTGCCTTCGCCAGTGCCCGCCCAGATGACGTTTGGGTTGACCGGATCAATGGCAATGTCGCCAATCGCCAGCGAAGGCGCGTTGTCGGTCAAGGGCCGCCAATTCTCGCCGCCGTCATCCGAACGCCAAACGCCGCCCTGGGCCGAGCCTAGATAGACCGTGCGATTGTTCGTACCATCGAATTGCGGATGCAACGCCAGCGCCGAGACGCGCCCCGCACACGGCAACCGTTTTTCGCCAAAGTTGATGGGGAACTGGCCGATCTGCTGGCCGATGGGCATGGGGCCGAGCGGCTGCCAAGCCACCTGCTCAATGTCGGCGGTGCGCAAATGCAATTCGCGTTGGCGCGCTTCGGCTGCTTCCATCTGCTCAAAAGCACGCAGCCGCGCCTGTAGCGGAATCGTTTTTTGCGGATAGGCGCGCGCTTCATAAAACCAGGCTTCACGCGCTTCGCCTTCGCCTTCGTTCTCTTCGCCAGCGCTGGCGGCCTCGCGCGTCTCGTCAACGTTTTCGACGCGCGTGTATTTCAAGAAACCGAAAGCCAAGCCACTGCATAACAGCAGGCTGGCGGCCAACAACCAAAATTTCTTTTGGTACGACATGGATAGCAAGGGAAAACCTCCTACAGTTGAAAGAACAAGTTGTTCAAACACGCCAAGCGGCCAGCCCGGTTTTAGGGCTGACCGCTTGGCGTGCTCATCACGTTTTATTTCACGCGAATCTGGACGGTGTTGGCCACCCGGCCATCCGCCGTGAAGGCCAAATCCACCACGCCGCGTCCGATCAACGTGCGCGGCACCCGCAAGTTGGCTTGATCCAAGCCCACCAACCCGCCTTGCGGCCCGGCGAAGAGCACTTCGGATGCTTCCCCGCCAATGCGGCAAGTCACCGCGTTGGCTACCGCCCCCCGGAAGCCCGTGCCAAACAACACCAGAATGACCTGATCGCCTTCCGGCCCCAGATCAATCTCACGCGGCACCTGCCGTCCGCCTTCCGTTTGCGCCAGCAGTTCCAGGCTCTGCGTGCCATCCGCTTTGGCGCGGAAGACCACGCCTGCCGGGACGCCTTGGCCGTTGGCATTGGCCGTGAACCAACCCGGCGCAGTGGTGGCGATGTTGATCGTCCCTTGTGAGATGGTGCCGTCGCCGCTGGTGACGGTGACCGTCGCCGCGCCGTTCGCCGTGCCCGCTGGGATCAGATAGTTGATCTGCTGCGGTGCGACAAAAAACAACGGGGCGTCGCGTTCGGTGCCTGCGCTGTCTTTCACCTTGATCGAACTGCCCGCCAACTTGGTCGGCAGCGGGACAGTCGTGGCGACTTCGACGCCCGTGCCCAGACTTTCGCCAAAGGCCGCCGCGATGGATTCGCTGCCAAACGCCGTGGCCGAAAAACTCGCCGCCGACACTGTCGCCACGGCTTTGACCGTGCTGGGCGTGAGCGCCAGTTTCCAGACACCGCGCCCGTGCGTACCGATAACCAGGTTTTTGGTCGCCGCGTGATAACGCACGGCATAAACAGCCAGATGCGGCAAATTGCCGCCCAGACGCACCCAGTTCTGCCCTCCATTCGTGGTTTGAAACGCGCCGATGTCGGTGCCGAGGTAATACGTGTTCGCCTGATTCGGATCCACCGCCACGCTGTTGGCTGGGGTGTCAGGCAAATCACCTGAAATGTCTGTCCATGTGCCACCCTGATCGTTGGTCAGAAAGACTTTGCCCGGGGTCGTTGGCGTGTTGGCGTTAAAACCGGAGTAGGTCACCACAGCGCGGCGCTGTTCATTCGGATCGAGACCGATGTCGGTGATGAAGCGGTTGGGCAACGGGGCTTTGGTGACATTGCGCCACGTGGCGCTGCCCAGCTTGCCCGCATCGGTTGTGACTTGAATGTTGCCATCCGAAGTACCCGCCCACACGACTTCGCCCTGTGGATCGCTGCCCTGGGCCGGATTCAAACGCGGATGTGCGGCGATGGCAGTCAAATAACCTTGGCCCTTCGACAAATCGCTGCCGAAACCATCACTGCTCGGCCCTAGCCCCGTCCAGGTCGCGCCTAGATTTGCCGTGCGATAGAGGCGCTGCGTGCCGAAATAAACGACGTTGCCATTCGCGCCCGTGAAGCCCGCGTTGCCGGCGAGCGGCGCATAAAAACTGACGCGGTCTCTGGCGTTGAAGCCGCCGGGTTGTGTTTGACACTTGCGGCAGGCGCGATCTGTCCAGTTAATGTTGTTGACCGTGCCATCCAGCGTCACGCGCGGACCAAACCCGGTCTCAGTGTTGTCATTTTGATAGGTGTGCCAGACGATTTTCGGATTGGACTGATCAATGTAAGCAAAGCCACCGTCGCCTTCGGCCAGGTTCGCCCAACTGGCGTTGCCGCTGTAGCGGTTGGTGCCGTTGTCTTGCGTGCCGCCGACGATGAAATCGAGCGAGGTCGGGTGCAAGGCGATCATTTGAAACTGCGTGATGTTCAGCGTGTTGTTCAAACTCGCCCAGGCGACGGTGTTGGCTTTGGCGTTATTCGTGCGCCAGATGCCGCCGTCGTTGCCGGTGAACACTACATTGGGATTGTTGCGCGCAATGGCAAAGGCGTGCGAATCGGCGTGCAAGCCGCCGCCAGCGGGGTCGCCTTTGCTGAGGTCTTGCCAGCTTTGGCCCGCGTTGGTGGTGCGCCAGACCGTGCCGCCATCGTTGTCCGCATTGGCGGCGGTGGCGTAATAAACCACGCGCGCATCGGTTGGATCAACGGCAATCGCCAGGTTGTAATTGGCTTGCCCGGGCGCTTGCGGCAAGGTGACGCGCGTCCATGTCGCGCCGTTGTCGGTGGAACCAAAGATGCCCAGCAGCGTGTCGCCGGTCGCAGCGACAGCCGCATAAATCGTCGAATTTTGCGAGCCTTGCAACGGCGGGCCGACGGTCAGCGCAATGCGCCCGAAGCCGCTGGCCGGCAAACCGCCCGCGAGCTGCGTCCACGCTTGGCCGCCATTTTCCGAACGGAACAGCCCGACGCCATACATCGAAGCGATGACACGCTGCCGATTGAGCGGGTCGGTGATGACATCCATCGCCGAGATGCGCCCGCCGTCATTCGTGACGTTCAGATTCGTCCAGGTCTGTCCGCCATCCGTCGTTTTCCACAAACCGCGTTGACCTAAAGGCGCCTCCGCGCCGGTCTTGCTGGCCGCGCTGCTCGAATGCCCCGGCCCGGTGGTGACATAAACCGTGTTCGTGTTGGTCGGGTCAATCTCGACCTTCAGAATGCCCGCGTTGATGAAAGCGGGTTGCACCGGGGCGAGTGTCGAATTGGGGCCGGTGATGACCTGCCAGTTCGCGCCGCCATCGGTGGATTTCAATAGGCCCGCGCCGTAATAGCTGCCGAATTCGCCATTGTCGCCCGTGCCCGCCCAAATCACGTTCGGGTTGGTCGGATCAATGGCGAGGCTGCCGATCACCAGCGAGGGCAAGCCGTCAGTGAGTGGACGCCAGGTCTCGCCGCCATCATCCGAACGCCAGACGCCGCCTTGCGCCGCGCCCAGATAGACGGTGCGATTGTTCGTGCCGTCGAATTGCGGATGCAGCGCAATCGCCGCCACACGCCCCGCACACGCCACACGCCGCTCGCCGTAGTTGATGGCGAACTGCCCGATCTGCGTGCCAATGGGATTGGGGCCGAGCGGCTGCCAGGCGAGTTGTTCGATGTCGGCGGTGCGCAGGTTCAATTCGCGTTGGCGCGCTTCGGCGGCGGCGAGTTGTTCAAGCGCTTGCTGTTGCGCAGCGGCGGGAATTGTCTCTTGCGGGTAAGCGCGCTGGGTATAAAACCAGGCGTCGCGGCCCGCGCCTTCGCTTTCATTACCGGCGCTGCCCGTGATGGACGTTTCTGTCTCACGTTCTGCTGAAGGCAGCCGTTGCAAACCGAAGAGAGTGCAACCAAGTAAAACTACGCTCAATAGTAGCAACCAACGCTGCTTGGGGGACTTGTTATCTGACATTGGAACCTTCCTGAAAATAATGAGGTAGTGGTAAAAATGTAATGCTGCATTTTGCAGCCGCGTAGCGGCGACCTGAATTTAGCCCGGCGTTTCAACGCCGGGTAGCATCATTCATAGTGCCCGCGTCGCGTAGCGACGGTTGAAACTGAGGCCATTGCCGAAACGTTTCAACCGTCGCTACGCGACGCGATACTGCTTCGTCCGACTACCGTGGTTTGAAAACCACGGCTAAATTCACCTTGTCGCTACGCGACAAAAACGGACGAGCATTACATTTTTACCACTA